>JADYYC010000314.1 GCA_020853835.1 Anaerolineales bacterium | reverse complement strand
TTGCCCGTCCAGTGTATAATGGTTTATTATGGAGATCGGACAGACCCAGCGCGCCTGGAAGATGTTCACCGTTGACGGTTCCATAATGCCCGACGTCCCGCCTATGGTGGCGACCTCCTGGCAGCGCTGTTATGGGCGGCTCAATCCAACTCAAAAACTCCAATTCAACAAGCTCAACCCCGATACGCTGCTGGCAACTCAGGTCGCCAGCTTCAACCTGATCTCGATCGCCAGGCCGATTCTCGAGGACATTTACCAAAACATCAAACCCGACGATGTGGCGATTATCTTGCTGAACGGCGCCGGGTATATCCTGGATATGCTGGCCCAGCCTGACATCCGGGCATGGCTGATGGAAACGGGGATTTGCGAGGGCGTGTTGATGACCGAGATGCAGGTCGGCACGAACGCCTTCGGCCTGGCGCTCACCGAAAGGGCGCCGGCTGAGATTATCGGCGCCGAGCACTACTGCCACCAGCTTCATCACATCGCCACTGCCGCGGCCCCGATCTTCGATATGACGGGACACCCCCTGGGCGTTTGCGGGTTGATCTCGCCCCTGGCAAGCTACCAATCCCACTCGCTGGGGATGATGGTGGCGGGAGCGAGAGGGATCGAAGCCCAAAGACAGGCGGACGTCTTGCTGGCCGAGCAAAACAGCCAGTTGGCGCAGTTGAACGTGATCATGGACGCCATCACCGAAGGGATCATCGTCTGGAACGAAGACGGGCTGTTGATCCATGCCAATAATTACGCCGCCCAGATGCTTGGCGTGCCCATACAACAACTGCTGGGGCGCCCGATAGAATCAATAGCCGCCTATCCCGCATTTTTGATCCGTGAGATCAAAAAGCGCGAACCGCTGACGGACGTGGAAGCAAACATCAAGGTCGGCGACCAGACGCTCAACTGCCTGCTCAGCCTGCGGTATGTGATCCGGGATGCAAAGCTGGAGTGGGTGATTATGACCATGCGCCCGATCCGCGAAGTGCGGGAGCTGGTACAGCGCCAGGTGGGGGCGCAGGCTTTTATGAGTCTGGATGACATTACCGGCGAATCAGCCCAAATCAAGCGCGTGCATCAATTTGTCAGGTCCACTGCTGCCGCGGGCGCCAGCATCCTGATCCTGGGGGAAAGCGGGACGGGCAAAAATGCCCTGGCGCGGGCGATCCACAATGAAAGCCTGCGGCGTGATGGGCCGTTTCTGATCTTTCCGTGCGCCTCGATGCCGGGCGAACTGGTGTTCAGCGAACTGCTGGGATACGAAGAAGGCGCCTTTCTGAAACGCCCCGGCAGCCGCCCAAGCAAATTCGAGCTGGCCCAGGGCGGCACGCTCTACTTTCAAGACATCGAAGCGCTCCCCCTGGAAGCCCAGTCCATACTGCTGAACGTGCTGGAGTTGGGCCTGGTGCAGCGCCTGGGAAGCGACAGGCCCATCGAGGTGGACGTGCGGGTCATTGCATCCACTTCGGCGAAAATCGAAAAATATATCACCGCCAGCAGCTTCCGATCCGACCTTTTTTACCGCTTGAGCACCTTCTCGATCCATCTCCCCGCTTTGCGCGAACGCCCGCAGGACATCCCCCTGATCGCAGAGCGCATCTTGAAGCGCATGTCGCTCCAGCTTGGGCGCGAGTTGGAGTACGGGCCGGGGGTTTTGGATGCGTTGAAGCGCTACTCCTGGTCGGGCAATATCCGCGAGCTCGAAGCCGTGCTGGGGATGGCGGTCGCCCAGATGGGAACCGCCAGTTCGGCGCGGGCGAGCGTGATCGAACTGCACCACATAACGACCACGGTGCGCTATCTAAAGGACACTTCTGGGGCCTCGTCCGGCGAGCTGCTGGTGCAGTCTATGGGCGAGACCGAGCGCGATGCCATCCTGCAAGCCGCCCATCATTGTCATGGCAACCTGACGCGCATGGCGCAGGTGCTGGGGGTTGGGCGCACCACCCTGTGGAGGAAGGTGAAGCGGCATAAAATCCTGCTCGAAGATTACCGCAAGAACGTGGAGGAGGTGGGATAGCCGGCCTGTGTTCCATAATGAAACAGACAAGGTAGCAAAACTGTTTCAATATGGCACATTTTTCACGATCTGTTTGTTGTTTTCAACATTAAGGAAGTATAATAATAGGGTAAGAATTATTAATAAAAAAACCCAATTTGTTTACTCCGAGATGAAGAAGACATTGCGGCATAAACCGCTTGCGAGCATGCAAGTTACTGGAAGCATCTGTCTTTTTGCTGACATTGTTTTTTTATATACCATGTGTGTAATCCGCTAATCAGAACTGGTTAGCGGCTTTTTTTGGCACAGGCAGGACGCAATAGGCGCAATCTTCTGCGCGATGAGCCTGTTGTGGAAGCAGAGAGAACCCGGTCGAAGGCTGCCAGCCGGCGCTTCATCAGCCCTCGCCCGCCCTCAAGAGAGGAAGGTGAAGATGCTCAGATGTTCATACAGTTTCCCCTGACCCGCAATACTCTGAACCCGTCACGGTGGCGAGCTCAGAGCGGTTTCGAAAAATCGCAAGCCATACAATCCATCGAAAAATCTTCATAAGGAGAAATTAACATGCTAGGTCAATTTGTTGGAGAGGTCTTTGGCACTTTCATCCTGATCTTGTTGGGCGATGGCGTCGTCGCAAACGTTGGCCTCGCCCCCCGCCTGGCCGCGCCCGCCTACAACTGGAATACGATAACGATCGGATGGGCTTTTGCCGTGATCGTTGCTGTGTATGTGTCGGCTGGCGTTTCCGGCGCTCACCTGAACCCGGCAGTTACGATTGCCCTGGCGCTGAGGCGTGGCTTCCCCTGGAATAAGGTCTTACCCTACATCGTCGCCCAGATGATCGGCGCTTTCCTGGGCGCTTTTGCCGTCTACCTGTGCTACCGCGAAGGCTTGATCCACGCGGGCATGCCGAATGTCTGGTGCACCGGCCCAGGCTCGACCTTTGGAGAGGCGTTCTGGGGCGGCGGCGGCTCGGCAGCCGCCGGTAGTTTCAGCTTCGTTACCGCTTTCATCACAGAAATCTTTGGCACCGCTGTGCTGTTGTGGGGCGTCCTCGCCAGCGGCGACAACAAGAATACCGGCCTGATGCACAACATGGGCCCGTTCCTGGTCGGTGGCACAGTTTTGGCGGTCGGTCTCTCATTGGGCGGCCCCTCCGGTTACGCCATCAATCCCGCGCGTGACCTCGGCCCGCGGCTGTTCGGCCTGCTGGCTGGCACGAAAGACCTGTTCACCAATGGATACTGGTGGATCCCAGTCGTCGCCCCGATCATTGGCGGCGCCCTGGGCGCCTATGCTTACGACTGGTTTGTGACCAAGTACCTGCCCGCGAAATAGCCGGCCCGGCTTCGTTCAAACCAGCGCTTACCTGTATCTTATACGAGCAACCTGCCAGGGGCAAAACGAAAGCAGAGATCAATTGGCGGTTTGCTCCAATCGATAGGAGGTAAATCGATGAAGAAATTGATCAACCAGGCAGCAGACGTTGTCCGCGAAGAGTTGGAAGGCATTGCCGTTGCCCACCCCGACCTCGTAAAAGTCCACTACGACCCCAGCTTTGTTTACCGGGCAGACGCGCCGATCAAAGGGAAGGTCGCAGTCATCTCTGGCGGCGGATCGGGGCACGAACCGATGCACGGAGGTTTTGTGGGCCTGGGCATGCTCGACGCAGCCTGCCCGGGGGCGGTCTTTACCTCGCCCACGCCAGACCAGATGCTCGAAGCGACCAAGAAAGTGGATGGCGGCGCGGGCGTCCTGCACATCGTCAAAAACTACACCGGCGACATCATGAATTTCGAAATGGCTGCCGACCTGGCGCGCGGGGATGGGATCGAGGTCGAGGCGGTGGTCATCGATGACGATGTGGCGGTGAAAGACTCGCTCTACACCGCCGGCCGGCGCGGCGTCGGCACGACCGTCCTGGCAGAGAAGATATGCGGCGCCGCGGCAGAACAGCGCCGCTCCCTCAAAGAGGTCGCCGACCTTTGCCGCAAGGTCAATGGGTGGGGCCGCAGCATGGGCATGGCGCTCACGTCCTGCACCGTCCCGCACGTTGGCAAGCCGACCTTCGACCTGCCAGAAGACGAGATGGAAATCGGCATCGGCATCCACGGCGAGCCTGGGCGGATGCGCATGAAGGTCAAACCCGCCGATGAGATCGTCGAGATGCTGATGGAGCCCATCATCACGGATATCCCCTACAAGCCGGGCGAGGAGGTTTTGCTGTTCGTAAACAGTATGGGCGGGACACCCCAAATCGAACTCTATATTGTTTATCGCAAAGCCTATGAAATCGCGACCAAAAAGGGCCTGAAAGTCGTCCGCAATTTGATCGGACCTTACATCACCAGCCTGGAAATGGCGGGGACATCTATCACCATGCTGAAGATGGATGAAGATCTGAAGAAGTTGTGGGATGCGCCTGTAAAGACCCCCGGCCTGCGGTGGGGCATCTGAGGCAGCCAGAACATGAACCAGCTTGGGCCGGAGCGGGATTTTTCCCTGCTCCGGTCTGATCCCAGGAGCCAGAAATGCCGATAGCGCGCGAAGATGCACTCAACTGGATCAAAGCCTGTGGCAAGGTGTTGGCTGAAAACCGTGATTACCTGACCCAACTGGACGCTGCGATTGGCGATGCGGATCACGGCGCTAATATGGACCGCGGCTTCAAGGCGGTGTTGAACAAGATGCCCGAGATCAGCGACAAGGACATCGGTACCATTTTCAAAACGGTGGGGATGACATTGATCTCCACGGTCGGAGGGGCGGGCGGCCCGTTATATGGCACCTTCTTCCTCCAGGCCGGAATGAAAACGGCCGGCAAGATGGAACTCACCCTGAGCGACTGGTACACCGTCCTGGACGCTGCATTGAGCGGCGTGGTCATGCGCGGCAAGGCCGAACTGGGCGACAAGACCATGGTCGACGCGCTCACCCCCGCCCGCGATGCGCTCAAAGCGGCCCTGGAGAACCACACCTCTTTGCCAACCGCGCTGGAACAATCCGCCGAAGCTGCCCGGGAGGGCATGGAAGGCACGATCCCAATGGTGGCGCGCAAAGGCCGCGCCAGCTACCTGGGCGAACGCAGCGCTGGACATCAGGACCCTGGCGCGACATCTTCCTACTTGATATTGAAGGCAGCCGCTGACACCTGGTCAGCCTGCACATAAAACAGGGACATTGCAAAATATCACCAGCCGCAGCTTCTTGACGAGTGGCCTACCACTCATTTGCAGCTTTGTGAGGCGTAACGACTAATCACAACGAATTAAGGAGACAATTAAATGGCTAAGTATGCAGCAGCAATCGATCAAGGAACGACCAGCACCCGCTTTATGGTCTTCGACCATGCCGGCAAAGTGGTATCTGTCGATCAGAAAGAACACGAGCAGATCTACCCGAAACCCGGTTGGGTGGAACACGACCCGATGGAGATTTGGGCCCGCACCCAGGATGTCATCCATGGCGCGCTGTCCAAAGCCAGCATTGCCCCGATGGATATCGCCGCGATCGGCGTGACCAACCAGCGCGAGACCACGGTTGTCTGGGAGAAGGCTACCGGCAAGCCCGTCTACAACGCCATCGTCTGGCAGGACACCCGCACCGCCGATATCTGCAACGAGCTCGCAAAGGACGGCGGTCAGGATCGCTTCCGCGCCAAAGTCGGCCTGCCGCTGGCGACCTACTTCTCCGGCCCGAAGATCAAGTGGATCCTGGACAACGTCGCCGGCGTGCGCGCCAAAGCCGAGAAGGGCGAAGTCCTGTTTGGCAACATCGACACCTGGGTCATCTGGAACGTGACGGGCGGGCCCAACGGCGGCGTGCACGTGACCGACGTTTCGAACGCTTCGCGCACCATGCTGATGAACCTGGAGACCCTGGATTGGGATCCCGACATGCTGAAGGTCATGGGCATCCCGCGCGCCATGCTGCCCGCCATCAAGGCCTCCAGCGAGGTCTACGGCAAGGCAAAAGGCGAGCTGGACGGCATTCCGGTCGCGGGCGACCTGGGCGACCAGCAAGCCGCCCTCTTCGGACAGACCTGCTTCAGCCCCGGCGAAGCCAAGAACACCTATGGCACGGGCTGCTTCATGCTGCTAAACACCGGCACGAAGCCCGTCCAGTCTAAGAACGGCCTGCTCACCACCCTGGGCTACAAGATCGGCAAAGAGCCGGCGGTCTATGCGCTGGAAGGCTCCATCGCCATCACCGGCGCCCTGGTGCAGTGGCTGCGCGACAACCTGGGCCTGATCGAGAAGTCGTCGGATGTCGAGATCCTGGCCCGCACCGTGGATGACAACGGCGGCATCTACTTCGTGCCAGCCTTCTCGGGCCTGTTCGCCCCCTACTGGAAGAACGACGCCCGCGGCGTGATCGTCGGCATGACCCGCTATGTCAACAAGGGCCATTTCGCCCGCGCCGCCCTCGAGGCGACCGCCTTCCAGACCCGCGAAGTGCTCGATGCGATGAACAAGGACTCCGGCGTTGCCCTTACCGCCCTGAAGGTCGACGGCGGCATGGTTTATAATGAGACGCTGATGCAGTTCCAGGCGGATGTCCTGGGCGTGCCGGTCATCCGCCCAACCGTCGCCGAGACCACCTCGCTGGGCGCCGCCTACGCCGCCGGGCTGGCGGTTGGCTTCTGGGCCAAGGTCGAAGACCTGCGCGCGAACTGGGGCAAGGACAAGGAATGGGACCCGAAGATGGATCCCAAGGAGCGCGAGCACACTTACAAACTCTGGAAGAAGGCCGTTACTCGAACCTTCGAGTGGGTCGAGTAATTTCTTCCGCATAACACCGAGAACCTGGTAATCCCTAAAGAAAGGAGTGGGCGGGGTTTACCCCGCCCCTCTTTTCAAAATAACCTATGAATGGTAGATGACCGATGGCAAATAAAAAATCAAAGAACACATCCAAGTCGAAAGACAAATCGAAAGCACCCCCCGATATCAACCAGCCATGGATTTCGATGCGCTCGGGGCTGATCATCATCGCGATCACCAGCATTGGAATGGCGGTGCTGACCGCGGTGCAGACCGTCCCGTCCGTCGGTCTGGTCAAGGGCGTCCTTTGGGGGCTGTTCTTCGGCGCCATGATCTGGGCGATCTTTTTTGGGTATTACTTTCTGCGGCGGCTGCTCGGACCGAAAGGCTGATCGGTTTGGATGGGAGGCATCCTGTATCTGAGGTGGATTGGGAGAACATGTGGGCTCCCTATGACGCTTCCACTTATCAGGCGGTCCTCGACGAATTAGATTCTGACGACGTTGCGCTCGAAATCGGCGCCGGGGATTTACGCCTGGCGCGCAAGATGGCGTTGGTGTGCAGGAAAGTCTACGCCATCGAACGGCAACCCGCAATACTCTCGCTCGACCCCCGGCCACTGCCCGGCAATTTGATCGCTGTTCAAGGCGACGCCCGCGATCTGCCCTTCCCGGCGGGGATAACCGCCGGTGTGTTACTCATGCGCCATTGTAATCATTTTCATCTCTATATCGAAAAACTAAAAGCCGCCGGCTGCCGCAGGTTGATCACCAACGCGCGCTGGCGCATGGGGGTGGAGACGATCCAGCTCGAGGCGCCCCGCCGGGCGTATGGCGCGATCCCGATCGGCTGGTACGCCTGTTGGTGCGGCGCCACCGGGTTTGTCGACGGCGATATCGGCCTGTTGAACCCGGAAGCGGAAGCGACCATCCACGAGGTGGCCGGCTGTCCACGCTGCCAGGATGTATTCAAGAGAGGTGTTATATGAGCAAGCCAAAAATCATCATCATTGGGGCCGGCTTCACCGGAGTTGCCACGGCGCACGATCTGGCGCTGCGCGGCTGCGATGTAACCGTGGTGGAGCGCGGCGATATCTGTAATGGCACGTCCGGCCGCACGCACGGCCTGGTGCACAGCGGCGGGCGCTACGCGGTCAAGGACAAAGAATCTGCCATCGAGTGCATCGATGAAAACATGATCTTGCGCAAGATCGTCCCCCAGGTCATCGAGCCAAACGGCGGGCTGTTCATCGGTCTGAACGAGAGCGATGACGCCTACGGGATCGAATTTGCCAAGAGCTGCGAGGCGTGCCACATCCCGGTCGAAGAGATCAAGCCGGAGCAGGCGCTCAAGCTGGAGCCCAATATCAACCCCCGCCTGACCTCGGCCTTCATGATCCCCGACGGCACCTTCGACCCGCTGCGCCTGGCGCTGGCCTTTGCCGCCACAGCCAAATCAAACGGGGCAAAATTCAACATCTATACGGAAGTGCGCGATCTGATCCTGGATGGAAACGGCAATGTTACCGGTGTAAGGGTGGAAGATCGCGCCGCGCGCACCGTCCACGATATGTACGCGGACGTGGTTGTCAACGCCACCGGCGCCTGGGTGGGCGAAATCACCGCCATGGCGGGCACGAGCGTCCCGATCAAGCCGACGCCGGGGGTGATGGTCTCTTATGACAGGCGCCTCGTGGAGCGCGTGGTCAACCGGCTGAACGTGCC
>JADYYC010000313.1 GCA_020853835.1 Anaerolineales bacterium | reverse complement strand
CTGCGGGCGATCGAGCCGGGGACGCACCTCCTTTTGGTCGGGGATGTGGACCAGCTTCCGTCGGTCGGGGCGGGAGACGTGCTGCGCGACCTGATCGAGAGCGGCATCGCCCCGCTGACCCGCCTCAGCCAGGTCTTTCGCCAGGCAGCCGCCTCGCATATCATCACCAACGCCCACCGCATCAACCAGGGTCAAATGCCGCTTTTCTCATCTCATGACGCCGAGGGGGTGAGGGATTTCTTTCTCTTTCCCGCTGAAACCCCTGAGGAGACCGCGGATTGGGTCGAGGAGGTCGCCTGCCGCCGCATCCCCCAGAAATTCGGCTTGCACCCGCGCGATCAGGTCCAGGTGCTTGCCCCGATGTATCGCGGCCCCGCCGGGGTCAATGCCCTCAACGCCCGGCTGCAGGCCAGCCTGAACCCCTCTGCCGCGTCAAAACCCGAAAAGCTGCTCTTTGGCCAGCTCCTGCGCGCAGGCGACAAGGTGATGCAGGTGGTCAACAATTACGATAAAGAGGTCTTCAATGGCGATATCGGCTCGCTCTACACGATCGATACGGTTGACCAGAGCCTGGTGGTGGATTTTGAGGGCCGGGCGGTGCGCTACGATTGGAGCGAGGCCGACCAGCTCGTCCTGGCGTACGCCGTCTCGGTGCATAAAGCCCAGGGGGCCGAGTTTCCCGCGGTCGTGCTCCCGCTCATTACAAGCCACTACCTGATGCTCCAGCGCAACTTGCTATACACCGCGGTGACGCGCGCACGCCGCCTGTGCGTGCTGGTCGGGAGCCGGCGCGCGATTGGGATGGCGGTCCGCAACGATCAAGTCGCCCGTCGCTACACCGCCCTGGATTGGCGTTTACGGGCAGGAGCGTGAGCCTCGCCTTTACCTGCCTGATCCAATCAGGGGTTGTAATTTGGGACGATCTGCGGGTCGCGGATTGCCCACTCGTTAGCTTGGCCGGCGGCAGTCCCGCTCACAATAAATTCCAGATGGATGTCCTTGCCCTGGTATTTACCGAGGCTGACCTTAAAGGGCACCCAGATGGCAGATTGGCTGCTCGGGAAGGACCACAGTATTTCCAGGCTGCCTCCGACCCTGGCATAAATTGTCGCATTGTGTACGAAAACGTAGCGGTGGGAAAAGATCAGGTAGGGGTTTTTCCAGGCCGGGTCGATTAAGATCGGCTTGTTTGTGATCATCTGCAACTCCGCCCCGCGCCCGAACCAGCAAGGCGGACCGTTGCGATCCTCCCCGCAGCCGGGAGCCTGGCGCAGCGTACTGGATTTCATATCCACCAGCGAGATTGGCTCGCTTGAAGCCGGGGGAGCGGTCGCCTCAGGCGTGCTCGTCTCAGCCGGCGGGCTGCCCGGCTCGGTCGCTTTGGGCTGGGTGAGCGCAGTCGCCTGGGCGTCCAGGGTTGCCTGCTGAGCCTGGATGGTGGCGTCGATATCCGGCGGGAGGCTCGCGGTGGCTGGCGCGCTGATTTCACCTGTTGGAGCAGCCTGCTCTGTCAGATGCGCCTCCGCCTGCAGCGTCTCCTCGACGCTGCGCGCGATTTCGGTCTCATCGGGGGGCTTTCCACCCCTGCCCAGGCTGAGCGTGCAGGCCAGCCCGGTCAGGATAAGCGCGCTCACAGCCAGGCCTTGCCGTACGGACCATTTTTTTGGGGATTTGTTCATTTTTTTCCTCCATATGTTGATTGTCCAGAGTTTGCGCCGATGAACGTCAGCAGCGCCAGGCCGACCCCGAGGATCAGGGCAGGGATCATTGCCGAGGGTCCGAAGCGTTCGATCAAAACACCCAGAAGCCAGGGCAGCGTCATGCCTCCAAGACCCGAACCGACGAAAAACCAGCGTGAGGCTGCCCCGCTCATGGTCATGTATTGTGCGGCAAACGCTAAGAGGGTTGGAAAGACAGAAGCCATGGACAATCCCAATATAATGGTGCAGATCCAGATGGCTGCAACCGAGCCTGGCAGAAATCCGATCCCCCCCAGGCTTGCCAGGCAGCCAATAAAGCTGAATGCCAACATGGTCGCTGGGCGAATGTGAGCTGCAATTCCGATCCCGAGCAGCCGGCCCACCGTGAGCGCGCCCCAGAACAGGGAGGTCAGGTAAGCCGCCTGCTGCGCGTTTGCCAGGCCCTGGCTGAGTGTAAAAGTGTAGATCCAACCCCCAAAACCGAGTTCGGCGCCGACATAAAAGACGAAAACCAGGGTGATCAGAACAACCAGCCGCCAGGGCGTCGGGTGATGCTCGAGCTGGTGCGCCGTCTTCGGCGGAGGCGGGCTGGGCAGGCGCAGCAGCCAGAGCGCGATTGGCAGCGGATAAAGCGCCAGGAGCCAGTATGCTCCCCGGATCCCCCAGCCGCCGCTTAGAGACTGCGCGACCAGGAGCGGCCCAAGAAAGGCGCCCAACCCAAAAAAGAAGTGCAGAGCGTTCAGAAAAGAATTCGCGCGCCCGCGGTGAATCCACACCAGCATCGGGTTGGAGCAAACATCCACGCCGCCGTTTGATGTTCCCAGGACAAAAAACACCACGGTTAAGAGCAACAGGCTGGTTGTAACCGGAACCAACCCCAGCATCGCAGCCATGACTAGCAAGATGACCGCCACCAGCCGGTTGCCCTGCACCCGGTCCAGCAGGTTTCCGTACCCGAGCGATCCCAGCATGTAGCCAAGGTTATTTCCGGTGAACAGCACCCCGATTGCGCCCAGCCGTACCCCGGTTTGCTCGGAAAGGGCTGGCAGCGCCGGGCCGAGCGCGGCGGTGGCTAATCCCAGGGCGATCGAGGTCAGGAAATAGGCAGTCGTAGAGCGGGCCGCCGCCGGGTAGGCGCTGGCAGGGTTGGGGGACACGGGCTCCGTGGTCATGTCAAATTGGCGATCCGCGCAAATCTTGGGCAAGCCGGGTTCTTGTTTGCCGCCTCAAGACACAGCCTTCAAGGCTGTCCGAAGGTCAGCAAAATCGAGCCCCAAAAGTTGCCGGTGCTGCTGGTGCAGGTCAGGGCGCTGATGTTTCCGAGCGGAGCGCCGTCATCTCCGATCCGCACGCTGTAAACAAACGCCGGGTCGGGGTTGAAATCCGCGTAGCCGGGTCCTTTTTCTGGTTTCAAGCCGGTGTAGAACTGCTCCTCCCCGCCAACCCAGCTCACAACGACGAGCACGCCTGGCGCCGGCGCGCCATCTCGATCTTGTACATGGATCTCGATCAACGGTTCGGTCAAGGGCTGGTCGCACACTTCTTCCATGCTGAGCAGGACGAAAGGCCCCTCGGGCGGGGTCTTTGCCGGCGGGGGCGCTTCATCTGTAACGTTCGGAGCTGCCGGGCTGGTGATCTCCGCTGGTTCAGACGGCTCTCCTGTGGCTGCGGCAGGCGGCTCCAACAGGCGTTCGGGGGTGGCGAGGACGGTCGTCCCGGTAGGCTGGCTGGCTGCACGGGTGATCGCCTGCCCGGGGCCGGGCGGCGCTTGCCCCAGGGCAACTGCCAGCAGCCCCAATGCGCGCGCCTCCTCTGATATACCGCCGCCCGAACCGCCTTCTTCCGCCAGCTTGCGCTGGGCTTGCTCGGTCAGGGCGCGCACGCTGTCGGCGTCTTGCAGCAGGTCCAGGCGCGCCCTGGCGCGCACCAGGTCGCCGTTAGCCAGATAAGCCGCTGCGATCAACGCCCGGTATTGATCCTTATAATCCAGCCGCAGCGAAGCCGGTGAAGTATCGACGTACTCCACCGGCTGGAAGAAGCGCGTGTAGCCCACGCCGATCAGAACTCCGATCAGCAGTCCGGTAAAAAGATACCAGGGCCCGCGCTTTTCTTCGTATCTCATGGGGGAGGGGTGGTGTCGCTGAGCGATAGAGCCTGCAGGCTGGCTTGCAACGCTTGCATCCGGCTGATGTCCGGCTCGCTGTAGCCGACTTTGCGGGCAAACTCGATCGCCTGATCCACCAAAGCCTGTGGAGGCGCTTCGCCCAGAATCGCCAGCCGCCGCGCGGCCAGCGCGCTATCTTTATCGACTTCATAAGCCTCGGCGATCATCAAGACGTAATCTGTCTTGTAATCGATCCGCAGCGTATCGGGGGTGATATCGATGGGCCTGACCGGCTGGACAAACCAGCCGTAAGCCAGGCCCAGGCCTGCGCCAATCAGGATTGCGATCAGGAAGCGGAACCAGCGCGCCATATCGTGTTATTGTGTCACGGGCGGCCCGCCCATCACGGCGCCGCCCTGAGCTCGGGTGGGGTCACCCATTCATAAGGATGTCTTCGAGCGCTCCCAGCAATAAGCGCACATGTTCGCGCCGGCTGCTATGGCCCATTAACCCGATCCGCCAGACCTTCCCCTTCAGCGGCCCAAAGCCGGCTGCGATCTCGATGTTGTATTCATCCAGCAGCCGCCGGCGGACCAGCGCATCGTCGACTGTAGCCGGGATCTGCGGTGTGCTGAGCGTTGTCAGCCGCTGAGCCGCGGGGACCAGCAGCGGCAGGTCCAGGTTTTCCAACCCTTCCCAGAGCATTTCGGCAAACGCCCGGTGGCGGGCGAAGCGCTGTTCCAGGCCCTCTTCTTCCACGATCCGCAGGCCTTCTCGCAGGGCGTAATGCAGGCTGATCGGCGCGGTGTGGTGATAGGCGTGCGGCTCTCCCCAGTATTTTTCAAGCCCGATCAAATCCAGGTAGTAGCTGCCAACGGGCGTCTTGCGCTGCTGCAGCGCCTGGCGGGCGTGCTCGTTCACGGTGATGGGGGCCAGCCCTGGCGGGCAGGAAAGGCTCTTCTGCGCCGCGCTGTAGGCGACATCGACTCCCCAGCGGTCGATCTCGACTGGCAGCCCGCCCAGCGATGTGACCGTGTCCAGCACCAGCAGCGACCCGTGTTCATGCGCGGCGGAGGCGATCTCGGGTATGCCGGTTTGCAGTGCGCCGGTGGAGGTTTCGGCGTGTACCAGCGCCAGCAGCTTATACTTTCGGGCTTTGAGCGCCGCTTCAATTTCAGCCGGGTCGAAAACCTCGCCCCAGGGGCGCTCCAGCCGGTCGACCTGGGCCCCATACCTTTTGGCGATTTCCGCTAACCGCTCTCCAAAGAACCCCATTATGGCAACCAGCACCGCGTCACCCGGTTCGATGAAGTTGCACAGCGCCGCTTCCATGCCTGAGGTGCCTGTGCCGGGCACGGCGAGCGTAAGCTCGTTTTTCGTCTGAAAGACGAGGCGCAGCAAGGTTTGTTCATCTTCCATCACCCGTAAAAACTCGGGGTCCAGATGCCCGACCAGCGGGGATGCCATGGCGCGCAGCACCCGCGGCGGCACCATGCTCGGGCCCGGCCCGAGCAAAAAACGTGTGGAGGTGTTCAAGTCGCTGATCATGTCTATAGTTTACAACAAAAAGAACAAAAATGGCCCTTTTGACGACCATAAAAATAATGCTTGCTTTGCAATCTAAAATCCAGTAAAATGATTAATACGCATTCTTTGGATAGCGTACCTTTCGCTTTGAAGCACGAAAACTGCGGACAAGGGGTACACACTATGAGCATCATAAAGGTTTCGGGTACTTCGCGCACTTCTGCCGTCGCAGGTGCTATTGCGGGCGTCTTTCGTGAAAATAAACGCGCCGAGGTCCAGGCGATCGGGGCTATCGCAGTCAACCAGGCGATAAAAGCGCTCGCCCTCGCCAAAGGTTACTTGAAAGAAGATGGCTACGAGATCATCTTTACGCCCGAATTTGTGGATGTAGAGATCGATGGTAAAATTCGCACCGCGATCAAATTCATCGTGGAGTTGCGCTGATTAAGCATTGACCGCAGGGTTATCTTTAACCCGCCCGTCGTTATTGTGGAATGCTGAGCGTCGGAGGATTTTTATCCTGCGGCGCATTCTATTGTATCCGCCGGATCACCGGCGCAAACTTTGGAGCAAGTTGACCGGCCTGCGTTGGCTGTTGGTTTTATTTGTCCTCTTTCCCGGCCTCGGCGCCTGCGTTGAAGTTGAGCAAAAGGGATTCCAGACGTCCGCCGTGACTACCTCTCCAGCGGAAACCCTGACGCCGCCCACACCCTCTGCGAGCCCGACCCCTACGCCGACCCGCACCGCTCCCCCGGCTGCTTCACCCACCTCTAGGCCCGGCCTGGCCCGTTTACCCTCGGCATCGCCTTCTCCAACTCCGACGGCAACGCCCGATTCGCCTCCCTGTCTGCAGCAGGGCGGATCCATCATCCACGGCAGCCTGGCGACAAAGCTGCTCCGCACTCCGCTCGTCTACCGCGTCTATCTTCCCCCCTGTTATCACGACCTTTTGGATCAACGCTACCCCGTGCTGTACCTGATCCACGGGCAGGGTTTTCCCGACGAGCAGTGGGATCGCATCGGCGCGGACGAGGCAGCCGATCAACTGATCGCCGCGGGTGAAATTTCACCGCTCATCATCGTCATGCCCTATGAACGTTACGGCGGTCAGCCGACCGAGAGCGGCTTTGCACAGGCGCTGGTTGAAGTGCTCGTCCCGCACATCGACGCCACGTACCGCACCCGCCCGACCGCCCAGGCGCGCGCCGTTGGCGGGCTCTCGCGCGGGGGCGGCTGGGCGGTCCACTTCGGCCTGGTGTATTGGGAAATCTTCGGAGCGATCGGGGCGCACAGCCCGGCTGTTTTTCATACCGACGCCCAATCCATGCGCACGCTTCTAGACGCCATACCGCCGGACGCCATGCCCAGGATTTTCATCGACATCGGCGACCGCGACCGGCCCGAGATTCTGCGTTCTGCCACCTGGTTCGAACAGCTTCTGAACGAAAAAGATATTCCGCACGAATGGCACCTGTTCTCGGGTTATCACAACGAAGCCTACTGGACCGAACACATGCCGCTCTACCTGCGCTGGTATGCCCGGGACTGGTAAAGCGAAGTGTTATAATCTCGCGCGCCCGTTCAGACGGCTTATGCTCCCCGGCAGATCTGCAACGGATACGTCCAAAGGCCGGGGTTGTGAATTCGCCGCCTGACCTGCGCCAGCTCTCATATTCAATTCTTCCAATAGAAAGGCCGGCATGGATAACAACCTGATGCATAACCTGCCTGAAGCGCTGCCGGCAGACCCTGTCGCGTTTATCGATTGGTCCTGGCCGCAGATCGAACCCTTCTTCGAGCAGCTCGAGAGGTATTCACTCAACTCGGAGAACATCGCCTCCTGGCTGGAGGGCTGGTCGCGTTTGTCCGGGTTGATCTACGAGACCTACCAGCGTTTGTACGTCGGCGTCACTGTGGACACGAACGACCAGTCTGCCGAAACACGCTACAACCGCTTTTTGGATGAAATCTTCGCCAACGCCGAAGCGGCCGGACAGAAGCTGAAAGAAAAGCTGCTGCAAAGCGGGCTGCAGCCGGACGGCTTCGAGCTTCCCTTGCGCAATCTGCAAGCTGAGGCGCAGGTCTTCAGCCCGGCCAACCTCCCCTTGCTGGCCGAGGAGATGAAGCTCGGCTCGAAGTACGACAGGATCATCGGTGAGCAGAGCGTCGAGTGGCAGGGCAAGGATGTCACCCTGCTTCAACTCGAGTCTGCCCAATATCAGCCGGACCGCCCGCTGCGCGAGGCCGCCTGGCGGCTCGCGATGCGCCGCTGGCTCGAAGATCGCCAGGCTATCAACGCGCTCTGGGGCGAGCTGTTCAACCTCCGCACGCGCCTGGCTGCCAATCTCGGCCTGCCCGATTACCGCGCCTATCGTTGGAAGAAGATGCTGCGCTTCGATTACACCCCCGAGGACTGCGCCCGCTTCCACGCCGCGATCGAAAAAGTCGTCGTTCCGGCAGCCGGATACTTGTATCAGCGCCGCGCGGCGCAGCTCGGCCTGGCCCGGCTGCGCCCCTGGGACTTGCTGGTGGATCCTCACAGCCGCCCGCCATTGCGACCGTTTGAGCGGGTGGAACAGCTCGTAGAGGGCATGGAACGCATCTTCCGCCGCGTCGACCCGCGCTTGAGCGAGTATTTTGCGATTATGCGGCGTGAAAACCTGCTCGACCTGGATAACCGCAAGGGCAAAGCGCCGGGCGGTTATTGCACCGACTTTCCCGTCTCGCAGCGACCGTTCATCTTGATGAACGCAGTCGGCACGCACGAAGACGTCCAGACGCTGCTCCACGAAGGCGGGCACGCCTTTCATGTCTTCGAGACCAACCACCTCCCCTATTTTCAGCAAAAACGCATCGGGCTCGAGTTTATGGAGGTCGCCTCGATGGCTATGGAGCTGCTCGGCGCGCCGTACCTGACCCGCGATCAGGGCGGGTTTTACACCGAGGCAGAAGCAGCCCGGGCGCGCAGCGAGTTTCTGGAAGGCGCCATCCTGTTTTGGCCTTATATGGCGGTTGTAGACGCCTTCCAGCACTGGGCATACGCGCACCCCGCCCAGGCCGTGGATCCATCGCAATGCGATCGGGAGTGGTCCGCGCTGTGGGAGCGCTTCATGACCGGTGTGGATTGGAGCGGGCTGGAGGAGGAGCGGATGACCGGCTGGCAGCGCAAGCTGCACATCTTGCAGGAACCCTTCTACTACGTCGAATACGGCCTGGCTCAGTTGGGCGCGTTTCAGGTCTGGCAAAACGCCCTGCAGGATCAAGCCGGGGCGGTGGCAGCCTATCGCAAAGCGCTCGCCCTGGGCGGGACCGCCTCTTTGCCCCAGCTTTTTCAGGCTGCCGGCGCGCGCTTTGCTTTTGACGCCGAAACCCTCCAGCGGGCGGTCGATCTCGGCCTCCGCACCATCGAAGCGCTGGATGCGATTTCATAGCTAACAGAAAGGAGCTGCAACATGCAATACGTCAACCTGGGACGGACCGGGCTCAAGGTCTCGCGCATCTGCCTGGGGGCGATGAGTTACGGCGCCCCGCAGTGGCGCGACTGGGTCCTCGATGAAGAAGCCAGCCGCCCGTTCTTCAAGCGCGCCCTTGAGCTTGGGATTAACTTTTTCGACACCGCGGATATGTATTCGCACGGCGTGAGCGAGGAGGTGACCGGGCGGGCGCTGCGCGATTTCGCCCGCCGCGAAGAAGTGGTGATCGCGACCAAAGTCTTCCACCCATTTGGCGACGGCCCGAACGAGCGCGGCCTTTCGCGCCTCCATATCATGCGCTCGATTGACCAGTCGCTGCGCCGGCTCGGCGTCGATTATGTCGACCTGTACCAGATCCATCGCTACGATCCAGAGACCCCCCTGGAAGAGACGCTCGAAGCGTTGAACGACGTGGTTCGGTCTGGCAAGGCGCGCTACATCGGCGCTTCGAGCATGTACGCCTGGCAATTCGCGCGGGCGCTTTACCTGGCGGATTTGCACGGCTGGACGCGCTTTGTCTCGATGCAGAACCACTATAATCTGCTCTATCGTGAAGAAGAGCGCGAAATGATACCGCTCTGCCTGTGGGAGGGGGTGGGGGTCATCCCCTGGAGCCCGCTGGCGCGCGGTATGCTGGCAGGCAAGCGCCAGCCGGGTGGTTTTAGCGATACAAAACGCTCCCAGAGCGACGAATTCTTGCGCCAGCTCTATCGCGGCGCGACCGATCATCAAATCGTCGAGCGGGTGGCGGCGCTGGCGGAAAGGCTCTCGGTCCAGCCCGCCCAGGTCGCGCTGGCCTGGCTGCTGAGCAAGCCGGGCGTCAGCGCGCCGATCATCGGTGCGACCCGCATGCACCACCTGGAGCAGGCCGTCGAGGCTTTGCAGATCAGGCTGGCAGATGAGGATATCGCATTCCTGGAGGAGCTCTACGAGCCGCACGAGGTGAGTGGTCATAGCTGACATTCGCCTATCAACCCCACGCTGCCTCCGGGGAATCCAACTTGGAGGGATTTTCGACATGCCTCAAGCTGTGATTTCCATCGCTTGACGCCGCTCCGGATTGCCTCTAGAATCATTTCAGATGTATCGCCATCTCAGCTTTCTGGGAGTGTTGTGGGGTGAGGCGGGCGTGTAAAGGAAAAAATGATGAGTGATGATACCTTGAAGGTGGTTATCCCGATGGCGGGGTTGGGCACACGGCTGCGCCCGCACACCTGGAGCAAGCCCAAGCAGCTTGTCAGCGTGGCTGGCAAGACGGTTCTTGATCACGTGCTCGGGAGCCTTTCCACGCTGCCCGACCCGCAGAACATCGAGCTGGTCAACATCGTCGGCTATCTGGGCAGCCAGATCGAAGAACATATCCGCCAGAGATACCCGCAGATCAGGTCGCACTTTATCGTGCAGGAGAACCCGCGCGGCCAATCCCATGCATTGAAACTGGCTGAAGGCGTGCTCAAAGGGCCCATGTTGGTCGTCTTCGCCGATACGCTGATCGAATCGGATCTCTCTTTCCTTAAGAACGAGACTGCCGAGGCGGTGGTGTGGGTCAAGCCCGTCCCTGACCCGCGCCGCTTCGGCGTGGCGGAGGTGGGAAAGGACGGCTTTGTGCTGCGGTTGATCGAAAAGCCGTCCGATATGTCAAACAACCTGGCGATCGTTGGCTTTTATTACTTCCAGGACGCCCGCCGGCTGTTGGCCGCCATCGACGAACAGATCAGGCGTGACCTGCAGCTCAAAGGCGAATATTTCCTCGCCGACGCGGTCAACATCATGCTGGAGGATGGCCTGCGCATGCGCACCCATTCGGTCGATGTCTGGCTGGATGCCGGAACTTCGGAGGCGCTGCTCGAAACTAACCGCTACCTGCTCCGGAACGGCCAGGATAACACCGCTGAAGCGCTCCAGCGGCAGGGCACGGTGATCGTCCCGCCCGTGTACATCCACCCCTCGGCCAGCGTGCAGGGCGCCATCCTCGGCCCGG
>JADYYC010000312.1 GCA_020853835.1 Anaerolineales bacterium | reverse complement strand
CTCTCCGCCGTCAGCGGCGGGGTTGATTCGAGCGTCGCCACCGCGCTCGTCCAGCGGGCAATAGGCGACCATCTGGCAGCCGTGTTTGTCGACACCGGCATGCTCCGCCAGGGGGAAGCGCTCCAGGTGCAGCAGGTCTTACAGGAAAAATTGGGCGTCGAGCTGGTGAGCGTCCAGGCTGAGGGGCGCTTCCTGGACGCGCTGCGCGGGGTTACTGAACCCGAAAAGAAGCGCCAGATCATCGGCGAACTGTTTATCAAAATCTTCGAAGAACAAGCGCGCCAGCTTTCACTCAGGCGGTTTTTGGTGCAGGGCACCATCTATCCGGACGTGGTCGAATCGTCCGCGCCCGAGCGCGCCAAAGCCCAGCGGATCAAGACCCATCACAACGTCGGCGGGCTGCCGGCGGATATGTCGTTCGAGCTGGTCGAGCCGCTGCGCTACCTCTTCAAGGACGAGGTGCGCCTGGTAGGAGAAGCGCTCGGCCTGCCATCATCCATGGTCTGGCGCCAGCCATTTCCGGGGCCGGGGCTGGGGGTGCGCTGCCTGGGCGAAGTCACCGCCGAACGCCTCGAGCGCCTGCGCCGGGCGGATGCGATTCTGATCAGCGAGCTGGAAGCGGCGGGGCTGCTTCGCATGGATGCGAGCCGCGACCAGGTGACCGGCACAGCCCAGGCTTTTGCGGTGCTGCTACCCGTCCGGTCGGTGGGCGTGATGGGCGACAAGCGCACCTACAATGAAGTCATCGCCTTGCGGGCGGTGACATCGGAAGACTTTATGACCGCCGATTGGGCGCGGCTGCCTGCTGAACTGCTGGCGCGCATTTCAAATCGCATCGTCAACGAAGTGCCAGGCGTTAACCGAGTGGTTTACGATATTACGAGCAAACCTCCTGCAACTATCGAATGGGAATAAACGTAGATCATTGTAGAGAGGAGCAAGACCATGGATTATTCTGAAGTTTTTTCACGTGCCTGGCAGATTATCTGGAAACATAAAGTACTCTGGATCTTTGGGATCCTGGCTGGCTGCGCCAGCGGCGGCGGGGGAGGCGGGAGCGGCAGTCGGAGCAGCCAGAATTTTAACCTCGAAAATCAGAGTGGGGTGCCCGAATCCTGGAAGCGCGCCTTCGAGAGCGTTCCGCAAGAGGCCTGGGCTGCCATTGCCATCGGCGTCATCTGCCTGGTCTTGATCCTGATCCTGATCGGGATCTTCCTGGGCACGGTGGGCAAGATCGGCCTGGTACACGGGACCGCGCTGGCTGACCAGGACCCGGAGGCCCGCCTGCCCTTTGGCATGCTCTTCCGGGGCAGCCTGCCGTATTTTTGGCGCGTCTTCTTGCTCCACTTGCTGGTAGGCATTGTGGTCTTCATAGTGTTTGCAGTCGGTGGGGTGCTGGCGGTCTTGGGCGCGATGGTCACGCTCGGCATCGGGCTGATCTGCCTGCTGCCATTGATGTGTTTGCTCATCCCGATCATGATCGTGGTGTGGGTGGTGCTCGACCAGGCGACAGTCGCGATCGTGACCGAAGACTTGGGCATTTACGACGGGCTGGAACGCGGCTGGGAGGTTGTGCGCAATCACTTTGGACCGTACGTCGTGATGTGGCTGGCGTTGGACCTGGGCGTGCGCTTTATCGGGGGCTTGATCCTTAGCCTGCCCATGCTGATATTCCTGGCGCCGCTCTTAATCACTCTGATCAGCGGCTCCGAGAAAGCCCTTGGCGCCGGCGCGATCATCTCGATCGCCCTGGTAGTCTGCTACTTGCCGTTTTTGATCGTCCTGAGCGGCATGCTCATTTCGTACGTCCAATCAGGTTGGACGCTGACCTTCCTGCGCCTCACCCGAGCGCCGGATATTCACCTCGAACCGCTCCCCGAGCCGGCTGCCTGAACGGCCGCCTGAACGGCTGTGTTTGCCTGCGCAGAGCATATCTGCGCAGGCAACTTTTCCCTCGAATGTGCTAAAATCTCGCTATGCGTATCCGCCTCCGCGGATGGATAATCCTGCTGGCCTGTCTGGTCATAGCAACACTGCCGGCGGCTGCCCAATCCGGCCCGACCGTGAACCTCAGCGCGCCGGATACAAGCCGCTTCCCGACCATCAGCGCATACCTCGACGTGCACGACGCCGATGGGGTCTTTGTGAAAGGGTTACAGCCCGAGCAGGTCTCCGTGCTCGAAGAGGATGAGCTGCTGCCGGTCGAGAAGATCGAGGAATTGCGGCCCGGCGTGCAGGTGGTGGTCGCCATCAACCCGGGGCCGGCCTTTGCCATCCGCAATTTCCAGGGCGTCTCGCGCTTCGACATCATCAAACAGTCCTTAGCAAGCTGGGCGAAGGGCCGCCTGGGCACCTCCACGGACGACTGGAGCCTGCTGATCACCGGTGGCGCCTCGGTCAGCCACACCTCCGACCCGACCAGGTTCCTGGAGGCGCTCGAATCCGACCAGGTGGACGACCGCACGGCTCAGCCATCGCTGGACACGCTGGCCCGCGCGGCGGCCCTGGCTTCTGACCCCCTGCCCCGCCCCGGAATGAGCCGGGTGATCCTGCTGATCACCTCTTCGGTCGAGGGTGAAATCGACCAGGCGCTAAAAGACGCCCTGGATCAGGCGCGCCAGCAGGACATCGTCATCCACGTCTGGATGGTGGCCTCGCCCGGCGCCCTGACCACGCAATCGGCTCAAAAGCTCATGTCGCTCGCGGGGGGCACCGGCGGACAGGTATTCACGTTCAGCGGGGACGAAGCCTTGCCCGACCCCGAAGGATACCTGGAAGCCGTCCGCTCGATTTACCGCTTCGAGTACCAATCCAGGGTGGGGTTGAGCGGCGAGCACCAATTCGCCGTCCAGGTGCAGGTGAACGGCGAGACCGCCCTGTCCAATAACCAGACCTTTCAGATCGATTTGCTGCCGCCCGAGCCAGCCTTTATCTCCCCTCCGATCGTGATCGAGCGCCGCATTGCAGGCGCAGCCGAAAATGCCGACTCGCCTGCCCCCTTGGGCGGCGACAACCCGGCTGACTCTCTGAGTCCAAAAGAGATCACGCTGCAGGTGGTGTTCGATTTCCCCGACGGGCGCAAGCGCGAGCTGACGCACAGCGCGCTCATCGTGGACGGGGCAGTTGTGGCCGAGAACAGCGCCCCGCCGTTTGACCAGTTCACCTGGAACCTGGACGCCTATACCCGCGATGGAACGCACCAGGTTCAGGTGCAGGCCAGCGACGCGTTGGGGCTGACGGGCGCCACGATCGACGTCCCGGTCCAGATCACGGTCGAGCGGTTGGAGGCCGACCCGTGGTTTGTGCTGAGACAGAACCTGTTCCTGATCATCGCCATCCTGCTGGTTTTTGCGGGCGGCCTCTTGTTTTTGATTCTGGTTCTGGGCGGCAGGCTGCGCCCGGTCGCGCAGCGCGCGGCGCACCGCTGGCGTAAAGTGGACCCGATCGCCCACTCGGTGCTCGAAACCGTTGAAGCGCACGCGCGGGGCCTCCCAGGCTGGGCTGCGCGCCGGGTTCACCCCGAACCCCCCACCATCCCGAACGCCCCGGCTTTCCTGCACTGGGAAACCGAAGACGACCGGGCAGTTAAGGGCCCTCCGATCCCAATCCACTCAGATGAGACGCTGCTCGGGGGCGATCCATCCCGGGCTACCCTGGTGCTCCACGACGACTGCATCGAAGGCCTGCATGCCCGCCTGACGCACAAACCCGACGGCAGTTTCTACCTGGCCGACATGGGCTCGATCAGCGGCACCTGGGTCAATTTCAGCCCGATATCGGGCGAAGAAGTCCGCCTTCAAAACGGCGACCTGGTTCACTTCGGACGGATCGGTTTCCGCTTTACCATCCGGGAGCCGGTCCAGATACTCAAACCTTCGATCGCGCTGGAAGCCAGCCCAGAGGTCGAAACGCCGGATGAGGCGCGGGACGAAGAACCGGATGAAGAACCAGGCGAGAACCCTGAGGAATCAGCTTCATGATACCTGCTGAACGCGCCCACCTGCAAGTCGCCGCTCTCACGCACCCCGGGATGAGCGGAAAGAACAACGAAGATCGCTACGCGGTAGCTGCGTTTCGCACCGAAGGCGAGCGCCCACAACCGGTCCTGTTCGCGATCGTCTCGGATGGGATCGGCGGTCACCGCGCGGGCGAGATCGCGGCGGAGATGGTCGTGGAGACCGTCAGCCATGCGGTTGCGGCCAGCAACGCTGCAAACCCAATCCAAACCCTGCGCGAATCGATCATGCGCTCCAGCCAGGAAATCCTGGTGCAGGCTGAGAGCAACCCCGAGAAGAAGGGCATGGGCGCGACCTGCGCCAGCGCCCTGGTCGTGGGCGACCGGCTCTACATCGCCTATGTCGGCGATTCGCGCATCTACCTGATGCGCGACGGCAAAATTCAGCAGATCTCCATCGACCACACCTGGATCCAAGAAGCTATCGACGCCGGTTTATTGGAGCCTGAAAAGAGCAAAGAACATCCAAACGCCCATGTCATCCGGCGCTACCTGGGCTCCAAGCAGCCCGTCAACCCCGATACCCGGCTGCGCCTCGCTCCAGGCGAAAGCCCCGAGCGGTCTGAAACCAACCAGGGGCTGCACTTGCGCCCCAACGACCAGATCCTGCTCTGCAGCGACGGCCTGACGGACCTGGTTCGCGATGACGAGATCCTCAACCAGCTCCAGACCGTTCCCCAGGAGCAGGCGCTCGAGAACCTGGTCAAAATGGCAAATCAGCGCGGCGGGCACGACAATATCACGCTGGTCGCCTTGCGCGTGCCCCCGACCCTCCCGGATGCCACCCAACCGGTCTCGGTCTCCGCGCTGCCGGCTCAGGAAAAGAAAAAAAGCTGGGTTTTTGTCATCCTGGGGTTGATCGCGCTGCTCGTGATCCTGCTAAGCCTGGTGGGAGGGTGGCTGTTTTTCCGGCGCACAACCGGCCCTCAAGCGACCGCCGCCCCCTCGCTCTCGCCCGCGGTCACCCAGCCGGCGGCGATCCCCAGCCTGGAGGAGACGGGCGCCATAAGCACCCCGTCCAGCCCGCCCACACAGAGTTTCCCGGCTTCGACTGAACTGCCAGGGCTGATCACCCCCCTGGCGACCCTGACACCCTGGCCCACAAATACGATAGCGCCCTAGCCAGCCCGGCCGCTTCAGGGCAGCGCGGCGTAAAAAACCTGGCTTCCCAGAGCCATGTATAAATACCGGCGCCCACTGTTGATCGCGAACGCGCTCG
>JADYYC010000311.1 GCA_020853835.1 Anaerolineales bacterium | reverse complement strand
TTGAGCGGGAAGCTGCGCACGCTTTTATCCGGCATCAACACGTAGAGCGTGTCCTGCGAGACGGCGGCGCTGGCGGCGGCGGGCGCGGCTTTTGGCGCGCTGGGGGCGGATGATTCGCTCAGGCGGGAGGTCTTGGGCAGCTCTTTTTCGAGGTAGGTCGAAAGCTGGCAAGCCCGGCTAAAGCCGGAGGCGGTGCTGCGCCGGGCTGCGGCCTGCTCTTGAAGCTGCGCGAGCGCAGCCGCAAACGTCCTGGCGTCCTTGAAGCGGTCCTGCGGGTTCGGCGAGAGGGTTTTGAGGATCGTCTTTTCGAGGGCTTCGGGCAGGTCGGCGTGCAGCAGGTGCGGGAGCAGGACCTGCGCCGGCCCCGAGGCCGCCTCGCCCTGAGGGGTGGGCGGCTGGCCCGTGACCAGCTCGTAGAGGATCGCGCCGAGCGAGAATACGTCCGCAGCAGGGTCGAGGCGGCTGTTGCGCACGGCTTCCGGCGAGCGGTAGGCCGTGGGCGAGAGCCTTTCGCCCCCGCCGCTCAACCCGGTGCGCAGGATGATCGGCTGGTAGGGCAGGCTTGCGCTGGGTTCGCGCCTGAAGGTGATCACGCCGGGGTAGAGGTCGCCGTGCACCACGCCGCGCTGGTGGACGTAATCGAGGATCGGGCACAGCTCGCGCACGATCAGCAGCGCTTCGCCCAACTCCAACCAGCAATCCGCCTGGCGCATTTCCTGCTGGATCCGAAACAGGCCAGGGCCCGGGATGTACTCCTGGACGACGTAGTCGCGGCCTTCGTACGTTCCGAAATCGTACAGCCTGGAAAGCCCGGTGTGACGCCAGCTTGCGATGGTGCGCACGCTCTGCAAAATCGCGCCCGCGCCCGCAGCCGGCGTTTCGAGCGCATAGATTGCCACGAGCCGGTCGAACTTCGGGTCGCGCGCCTTGTAGACGGTGGCAATGCGATCTTGCTCGAGCAGCTCAAGGATTTCGTAACGGTCGATGGTTTGGCCGGTCAGGTCTGGCATGGGTATCTCCGATAGGCGCTCCGTCAGGGGAGCATGACCTCGATGGTGTTGATCAGGACGCGCAGCCCTTTTGGGGTCATTGCAGAAGGCGTGCCATCAAAGCCCCACAGCAAATAGCGATCGGTTTCACGAATGAGCGGGAAATAACTGGCGCTGGAGGGCAGGTCGGCGACCATCTTGACGCCCGGTAGCGGGCCGGTGGCATAAATGCCGACGTAATTGACGTCGCTCTGGTAGAGCGAGATAACGCGGTCTCCCGGGATGGTGATGTTGTTGGGGGTGGTCCAGTAACGCTCGCCGGGGTCGAGGATGTGAATATTGGCAGCGGTGCCGTGGGCGCCGTTGCCCCAGCCGATCTCGAGGCCGAGCTTGCCAAAGAACGCATAGCCGCCACTGCCAAACCCGACGATCCGTTTGCCGGCCGCCTGGACCTGCGCCGCGGCGCTTCCGGCGCTGTCCGCCCAGGCGTCGTTCGAACCGGTGTCGTAACCGATCAGGATGACCTTATAACCGCTGAAATCGGTCGTGAAAATATCGCCCTGCGCCACCAGGTCGACCAGGTAACCCTGCGAGACGAGGTAACTCTTGAAGTCGTTGGCGGCGGCGAGGTCGCTGAGATAGATATAAGCCAGCCGCTTGACCGCCTCGGCGGTGAGCGTGGCGGAGTGGGCGGCGCTGGCGGTCTGGGCTGCGATCGCGGTGAGCTGGGCCGCGGCCTGGGCGGTGGCCTGCGCGGCCTGGGCAGTCTGCGTGGAGGCGGCGTTCAGGGTGGCCTGGTTTTCGGCCTGCTGGGTGGACGGCAGGTCGACCGTGGGGGTGGAGGTGTGGAGTGGGGCGGGGTCCTGGGCGTCGGGGATGCCGTCGCCGTCGGTGTCGGGGTTGAGTGGGTTCAGGCCGCGCGCCACTTCGTCGCCGTCCTTGATGCCGTCCCCGTCTGTATCGGGGTTGAGCGGGTCGGTGTGGTGGATCCGGACCTCCTCGCCGTCGTCCAGCCCATCCTCGTCGGTATCGCGCTTGTTTGGCAGCGTGTTGAGTTCGAGCTCTTCGGCGTTGGTCAGGCCGTCCTTGTCGTCATCGAGCAAGAGCCAGGCGGAGGTGGCCGTGGCGGCGCTGGCGGTGGCCTGGTTCATGTCGAGCATCGATGCCGCGGTGGCGGTGTTGACCGCGTTGGTGCGCTCGACCACCAGGGCGATCTCGGTACGCTCGGCGGCGGCGGTACGGGTCGCTGCGCCCCCTCCGGCATTAAACGGGTTGGCCAGGGCCAACCCGGCTGCCCCCAGCAGCAGGCAGGCGACCGCTATCAGGGGCAGGATCCAGAGCGGCAGCAGACCTTTGCTGACCACCTCGGCCTGGTGGGTCTGGTACCCGCCGGATTGGGAAGAAACCTGGGCGGCGGCCTGGGTGGTTTGTTCGCCGCCAAAGAGCGGGCGCTGGACGGGCTCCGCCCGGAACTCGGCCTGCACCTGCTCGCCCGCGGGGATCTTGAACTGAGGGTGGTCGGGGGTAAAGCGGAGCTGGCGCGAGCCGTCCTGCCAGTCGACGCTGAAGACCTCAGCCGTGTTGCCCTGGTTGTGGATGGTGATCTGACCGGTCTCTCCGGCCCGCAGACGCTGGGGATAGAGGGCGCTCGCAAACTGCGAGAAGGCCGCCACGGTCAGCGTGAGGCTCGCCTGGGCGGCGACGCCCGGGGCGCGGCTGCTGTGCGCCTGAATGGTGAGCGGGTAGCTCCCCGCCCGGCTTTCGGAGCTGCGCGGCGGGCGCACGATCAGGTGCAGCTGCTTTTGCTCACCCGGCACGAGCGATACCGAGCTGGCGGGCAGTTCGACCCAGCCGGCTGGCGCGCCCACGACCGAGAGGCTGAAGCTCGCCACCTCGCCGCCCTGGTTCTGAACTGTCACCGGGATGTGGACGGCGCCCCCTGGCTCGACGACGGCCTGTTCGCTCTCGAGGAACAGGGCGCCCGCTCCACCGCGCCCGCCTGCCGGAGGAGCCTGCGGGACTTTGAGAGTCGCTTCGGCCTCGACTGTGCCGGTCCCCCCCGCGGGCAGCAGGCGGAACCAGGTATCGCCGATGCGCAGCGCCTTGTCGGGCTGCCATGTCTCGGG
>JADYYC010000310.1 GCA_020853835.1 Anaerolineales bacterium | reverse complement strand
TCGGCGAGGTCATCGCCCGCCTGGAGCGGCGCGGTCTGCGCCTGGCGGCGGCGAAGTTTATGGATGTAAGCCAGGAGCTGGCTGAGACTCACTATGCGGTTCACAAAGGCAAACCGTTCTACGAGCCGCTGATCCGCTATATCACCTCCGCGCCGGTGATGGCAATGGTGTGGGAAGGGCCCAACGCGGTCGTCGCGGTCAGGCAGACCATGGGCGCCACCCGCCCCACCGAAGCCGCCCCGGGCAGCCTGCGCCACGACTTTGCGCTGGAGGTCGGGCGCAACCTGACCCACGCCTCCGACACGCCCGAAAACGGCGTCAAAGAAGTCGAGCTTTGGTTCACGCCGGATGAAATTGTGAGCTGGGATCGCGATATCGACCGCTGGGTGTTCGAAAGCTGACCGCCCAACGCGGGCCAAAGAGGCAGAGACGAAAGTTAGATCAAAACGTTTATTGGTGGTAAGCTGAAGGAGAGACACATTTGATGGTAAACCAGCAGCAAATCGACGCGTTCCTGGAGCGCAATTTAATCAAAGTCGCAAAACCGGCGCGCTATTCGGGCGGCGAGATCAACCAGGTGGTCAAAGCCTGGGAGCAGGTCGAGACGCACGTCGCCTTGATCTTCCCCGACCTTTACGACCTGGGCATGTCTAACCTGGGACTGGCCGTGCTCTACGATCTGCTCAACCAGCGCCCCGATGCGCTGGCAGAGCGCGCCTTTGCCCCCTGGAGCGACATGGAGGCGCTCATGCGCCAGGCGGGGGTGCCGCTTTTCTCGCTCGAAACCCGGCGCCCGCTCTCCGAGTTCGACATCCTGGGCTTTTCCCTGCCCTACGAAACGCTTTACACCAACACGCTCAACCTGCTGGACCTGGCCGGCGTGCCGCTGTTCAGCGCCGAGCGCCGGGAAGCCGACCCGCTGGTGATCGCCGGCGGGCACGCGGCTTACAACCCCGAGCCGATGCACGCCTTCATCGATGCGTTTGTGATCGGCGAAGGCGAGGAGGTCATCGGCGAGATCGTGGAGGCGCATCAAAGCTGGAAGCGGCGCGGCGCAGCCCGCTCCGAGCTGCTGGCGGCGCTGGCGCAGATCTGGGGGGTGTACGTACCCGTCTTCTATCAGCCCAGCTATTACCAGGACGGCACGGTCAAGGCGATCGAAAAGCTCGACCAGGCCGCCCCCCTGCCCGTCGTCAAACGCATCGTGGCGAAACTCCCGCCGCCGCCGACGCGCTTTGTCGTCCCGTACATCGACACGGTGCACAACCGCGCCCCGATCGAGATCATGCGCGGCTGCACGCGCGGCTGCCGCTACTGTCACGCGGGGATGATCAACCGCCCCGTGCGCGAGAGGCCCGTGGACGAAATCCTCGACGCCATCGAGGGCGCGCTGGCAAATACGGGCTTCGAGGAGGTCGGACTGCTCTCGCTCTCATCATCCGACTATACGCATATCCTGGAGCTGGTTCAGCGCGTCAGCCAGCGCTTCGCCGGCCGGCACTTGACCATCTCCCTCCCCTCGCTGCGCATCGAGTCGTTCTCGGTCGAGCTGATGGACGCCCTCAAAGACGCGCGCCGCAGCGGCTTCACGCTTGCGCCGGAAGCAGCCACCGAGCGCATGCGCGAGATCATCAACAAACCCGTCGCGACCGGGCAGCTTTTGGAGACCGCCCGGGCGATCTATGGGCGCGGCTGGCACAACATCAAGCTCTACTTTATGATTGGACACCCATCCGAAACCATCGCCGACGTCCAGGCCATCGTCGATCTGTGCAAAGCCGTCCTGGCGGAGGGCCGCAGGCTGATCGGGAAGCGCGCCCAGGTCACCGCCGGGGTGAGCACCTTCATCCCGAAGGCGCACACCCCGTTTCAATGGGTGGCTTGCGACACGCTGGAACAAATGACGGAGAAAATCGACCTGCTGAAGCGCAGCCTGCGCGGGCCGGGGCTCAAGCTGAACTGGAACCCGCCCGAGGACACCCTGTTCGAAGCCTGGCTTTCGCGCGGCGACCGGCGCCTGGCTGAGGTGATCTACCAGGCCTGGAGAAACGGCGCCCGCTTCGACGCCTGGAAGGAGCATTTCCGCTTCGACCTCTGGCAGGAAGCTTTTCGCGCCGCCGGCCTCGACCCGGCCTTTTACACCCACCGCGAGCGCCCTATCGACGAGGTCTTCCCCTGGGAGCACATCAGCGCCGGGGTGCGCAAGAAGTACCTCACCGAGGACTACTTGTGGAGCCTGCAGGGCAAGACCCGCGCGGACTGCCGCCAGCGCTGCTTTGCCTGCGGTATCCTCCCCACCTTTGCCGAGCTGCGCCGCGCCCATCCGGGCAAGACCTGGCAATGCCCCGAAGTGAAATCCAGGCGCATCCCGGTCGAGATGATCGAACAGGCGGCCGCTAACCAGCCGCTGAGTTGACGCCCGCATAAGAGGCTCCAGACGTGCGTCTGCGCATTAAATTTCAAAAGACCGGCCCCATGCGGTACACGGGACACCTCGACTTGCACCGCGCCTGGGAGCGCACTTTCCGGCGCGCCGGGCTGCCGCTGGCGTACAGCCAGGGCTACAACCCGCACCCCCGGCTCAACCTTGCGGCTGCCCTGCCACTGGGCTTCACCAGCGAAGACGAGTGGCTGGACGCCTGGCTGGAGGACGAGCTGCCCCTGCCCCAGATCGAAAGCGCGCTTGCGACAGCCTCCCCGCCCGGCATCCACGTCACCCGCATCGAGGCGGTGGACGAGCGCCTGCCGGCTTTGCCGAGCCAGGTCAGGGCGTGCGAATACCAGATCACCCTGCTCGAGCCGGTCGCAGACCTGGAGCCGCGCCTCGAGGCCCTGCTCGCCGCGGAAAGCCTGCCGCGCCGCCGCCGGGAGCGGGATTACGACCTGCGCCCGCTGATCGAAAAGCTGTCCCGGCTGGAAGATGACGAGGCGGGGCACCCACGACTGACCGCTCAGCTGGCCGCGCGCGAGGGCGCCACTGGGCGCCCGGAGGAACTGCTCGACGCCCTCGGCATCCCCGTTGAGCTGGCGCGCGTCCACCGCCGGCGAACCATCTTTGCTTAGCGCAACACGTCATCGCGAGCGTTCTGTGCGAAGCGATCTCCCGTGCGGTGAGGGGGATTGCTTCAGTCGCGGTAGTCCACACGTCATCGCGAGCGTTCTGTGCGAAGCGATCTCCCGTGTGGGGGAGGGGATTGCTTCAGTCGCTGCGCTCCTTCGCAATGACGTGAGGGGGGCGCGTCATCGCGCAGTCCAGACTTCCGAAGTCTGCGAGACTTCGGAAGTCTACAGGAGACGCGTCATCGCGAGCGTTCTGTGCGAAGCGATCTCTCGTGTGGGAGGGGGAGATTGCTTCAGTCGCGGTAGTCCAGACTTCAGAAGTCTGAGAGACTTCGGAAGTCTATAAGAGACACGTCATCGCGAGTGTTCTGTACGAAGCGATCTCCCGTGTGGGGGAGGGGATTGCTTCAGTCGCGGTAGTCCACACGTCATCGCGAGCGTTCTGTGCGAAGCGATCTCCCGTGCGGGAGGGGGGATTGCTTCAGTCGCTGCGCTCCTTCGCAATGACATGAGGGGGGCGCGTCATCGCGCAGCGCAGACTTCCGAAGTCTGCGAGACTTCGGAAGTCTACAAGCCGCGTTCTGGCCAGAGTGGTTTTCTTCGTGGTAAAATAGATGCGCTTTTGCCCCCATAGCTCAGTGGATAGAGCGTTGGCCTCCGGAGCCAAAGACGGCGGTTCGAGTCTGCCTGGGGGTACCTGCAGCTTCTTCGATTTCAGGAGGGATCACCCGATCCCTGCCAGGAACTCCTCCAAAACCTCGTTCCATTGATCCGGATACTCGTAAAACATCAAGTGCCCGCCCATCACGTGCGTCCGGGTGCCGGGGAAGTGTTTGTGCATGAACGGCCCGGCGACCTCGGCCCAGTGTTCGGCGATGAACATCAACGAAGGCAGCTTTTCGGAGATCTCTTTCGCAGTCGCATAATAGTCCGACAGCACCGCGCTGGCAAACAGGTTGTTCAAGGCGGTGTGCGGCGTCTTGGCGGACATGTCGAGCAGGTATTCCAGCTCCTCGGGGCGCATCTCGTGCTGGA
>JADYYC010000309.1 GCA_020853835.1 Anaerolineales bacterium | reverse complement strand
TCGTGGGCGGTGAAGAACACCAGCTTGCCGTCCCGGTCGGTCAGGCCGTCGAACGAACAAATCGCCCCCTCGACGAACTCTTCCAGCATGTAATCCACGGGCGGCTTGGTCTCGAAAAAGGTCTTTAACTCTTCGCTGGTGTGGATTTTATAGGTTTTGGCCGCCCCGACGCCGATGTCGGGTTTTGCCACCAGCGGATAGCCGGTCTCGTTGACCAGCTTGCGCGCCTGCGCCAGGGTGTGGACGACGCGGCCGCGCGCAGTCTGCACACCGGCCTGATTGAAGACCTTTTTCATCAGGGATTTCCGCTTGACCCGGGCGATATCGGCGTTGTTCAGTCCGGGGATGTTGAAATCGGTGCGCAGCCCGGCCTCGGTCTCGAGCCAGTACTCGTTCAGCGAGTCGAGGCGGTCGATTTTTCCATAGCGGTGGGTGAAATGGCCCAGCGCGCGCAGAAGCTCGTCATAACTGTGCATATCCACCACACGGTAGTATTCGTCCAGGGCGTCCTTGAGCTCGGGGCGGAGCATGTCGTATGGCTCGTCTGCCAGCCCGAGGACGTTTGCGCCCAGGTTGTGCAGGTGGACGCAGAACTGGTAGTAATTGGGTGGAAAGTGGGGGGAAAGATAGATGAAGTTCAAACCGCTTTCTCCTTTGGTGTTTCTGTGCCATGAAAACTGGCCGGTCCGCGCCGGAACCGCCAGCCTCTTCTCCAAAATTACCCATTTATACGATAAATTGTCTAAAATAGCAACCCGATCCCTGCCTGGCGGGCGCTCGGGGGCGACAAGAAGGCTATAGTATAATCAAAAAAACCACAGCCAGAGAAGGGGTCAAAGCCGCATGCCTGACAGGAAAATTGCGATCATCACGGATAGCACCTGCGACATCCCTGCCGATTTGATCGAGCGCTATGCGATCCGGACGCTTCTGCAAATTATCGTCTGGGGCGGTGCTGGCGACTAACACCGGCCCGAACGCGCTGGCGCTCTGCGGCTATGCGGAGTAGGGACGGATGAGGATCTCGCCCTGTCGTTCGGGGCGGCGGCCGGCTTTGGAGCGGTAGAAGTCACGAATGTACGCAAAGTCGTAGTCGATATCGCCGCTGGGGGTCATGGATGGGCCGATGCCGACGACCTTCTGGCGGTAGTCGATATAGCCAAACACAATCGGCACGCCCGCCCCGGCGGCGATGTGATAGAAACCCGTGCGCCAGTGTTCCGCCCTGCCGCGCGTGCCCTCCGGAGCGATCAGGAGCGCCAACCGCTCGCTGCGGTTGAAGACGCCTACCATCTGCTCGACGAACTGATTGCTCGTGCGCCGGTCGACCGGGATGCCGCCCAAGGCGCGCATCAGCGGGCCCAGCGGGCCTTTGAACGCGGTGTGTTTGCCGACCCAGTTCAGCTTTAGCCCGGCTGCAAACTCAAGCAGGAGCATGAAGACGAAATCCAGGTTCGATGTGTGCGGGGCGCCGATCAGCACGTACTTCGGACCCGGCAGGGGGGTGAGCTCCACCCGCCAGGAGAGCGCGCCCAGGATTGCCCTGGCCAGTTTTTCGCTGAGCTTATGGGAGCGAAATGAGTCGTCCATCGGGTCGTGGCTCTCTCGAGGCGGGCTGGAGGCGCCGGAGCGTCGCAATGGGGTGAATTATACCTGAGGAGCGGCGGGCGGTGGGGAGTGGAAAAGCGAAAAGGGGCTGGCGGAACGCGTCAGCCCCTTTTTGGCTATTGCTGAAGATCGTTTTTTCTACAGAGCTTGCACTCGGCATATTCTTGGGAAAATTTAGGATTGGTTATTTAATACCTTTTACTTTTTGAACAATCTCCCGCAAGACCGATTCCACGTCCCCTTTTGCAGCCTGGAAAGAATCGCTGTCGATTGCCAGCGGAGCACCAATGACGACTAGCGGGGCGCCCAGTGCAGGCATTTGAATTGCTTGTTCGATGCTAAGCCCTCCAACGGCCTGGACAGGGATTGATACAGCTTTAACAACTGCCTCTAAATCATCCAAAGGGCTGGCTCCGATCACCTCTCGGCGTTCATCGTAGCCAGTATGGACAATGATGTAGTCAACACCCAGTCTTTCCATTTCTTTTGCGCAAGCTGCTTTATCCGGTACGGCAAGGACATCGCCCATAACTTTGATGTCATAATCTCTGGCTGCTCTCACAACAGCTCGAATAGTTGCCGGGTGCGCTACGCCCATGACCACTACCAGGTCTGCTCCGGCTTTTGCCATCATTTCGGCTTCGAGATACCCCCCATCCATCGTCTTCAGATCAGCGACCAGTTTTTTATCGGGAAATCGTGTCTTCAATGCACGAATGGCATGGATGCCTTCTCCTAAGATTAAAGGCGTTCCAGCCTCGATCCAATCAACCCCAGCGCGAACTGCGCATTCTGCCAATTCGATGGCTTGATCAATCGTTTCTACGTCCAAAGACACTTGTACTATTGGTTGCATTTGTTTGTCTCTCCAAAAGAATTGAAATACTTCTTGCTCATGTTTCGCAAAAAAACACAAGATTCGCGAATTTCTTCAAGCCCGTTCAATCCATCCTCGATCGATATCCAGCCCTTAAAACCCGCTTCAGATAAAATCGAGAATATTCTATCGTAGTCGTTCAGACCTTTTCCGACGACGCCATGATATAAATTAGACGCGTACCCAAGCCGATCATGTGATGATTGCACATCCTCCCAAGACCCATCCCCATCTTTGATATATCGATCGCTGGCATGCATACTCACGACGCGGTCTTTTATTTTTGCCAACAGGACGATCGGGTCTTCTCCTGCGACGATAGAATTCGAAGGGTCGAACTGAACGCCGAAACTTTCTCGATCTGTGATCGAATTTACGATCTCCAGAAAGATATCCATTTGCATAGCAAATTCCGGGTTCGACCATTGGCTGTCTTTGTAATGATTTTCCATCCCCAGAATAACCCCATGTTGTTTTGCAACCGGGATTACCTGGTTTATTGCCTCGACAACCCATTTGATGCCTTGATCTCGGGAGACCTGAGGTCTCTGCTGCCCAGACAAAATCCGGCAGACCGTCCCTGGTCCCCCCAATAGATAAGCGACTTCTATCATTTTCGCTTCATATTCGATTGCACGTTGCCGTTCCACAGGATCGGGGTTCGTAAAATCTGGGGAACAAATCAACATTGGAACAACAAAGCCCGCATCCTCTACTGTCTTTGCAACTTTTTCTAGGTAGCTTTGATCTAAGCTTGTGAAGAAACGATCGTACATTTCGAGCCCATCAACTTCAAGCTCCTGTCGCGCAACTTCGATCCAATCAAACACTGACATCGTGTGATGCAAGCCAATATCATATTCATAACATTTAGGATATGCGGCAATTTTAATGCCCATAAAACCTCTCCTCTTTATGGCCCTCATAAAAATGATAGATCATCAGGAAATCAGTTGGCGATCGATGGGATACTTACCCCATTCGTTGACAAAAGAGCTGATCCATTGAAGTCGCTCGAATTTAGCCTCCATGACCACATTATCTGCCACACCTAATATAAATGCATCACCTGGCGCAATGGTTCTGAAAAGAGAAATCACGTAACTTTTAAATTCGGCTTCACTAAAGGGATCGCACAAAATCGAAGATGGAATACCTCCCCAGATAATCACTTGGTTTCCCCAAACTTTTCTTGCCTGTTCCATCGTAACCTTCACCATAGGGGCGGTGACAAAACATTCAGCAAGATCAAAACCTGCCAACTTGATTAAGTCTAACAGGCGGCTTGTATCAGCATCTGCATGGCAGGCGAGCAGTTTTTCCTGTTGGTGAAGGCGTTCGGAAAACGCCTTGAAGTAGGGCAGCATATATTTCTCGAAGATGTAATCGGGGGTAATTGCAGAATCAAAATGCTCACCGTACAGGATCAATTTAGCTGGTGATTGTAGCGTGACTTTTTGAATATCTTGCGCTTCCTCTATCAAAACGCCTAATAAATGTTCAACCATTTCCTGGTAATCCGCCAGATGATAATATGCCTGCTCTATCCCAATTAAATCCCATAGGATGTTGCTCATTGGATCTTGCCCAATAGGCACAATGGGTACACCGGAGTATCCAACTTCTGCATCGTAAGCCAGATAATCTTCGTAGGTTGGGATAATCGAGGTGTGTTCAATAATATATTCGACAGGCGGATAATCTTGAGGCCCTTTGATAATGTGCTCAATCTCCAATCCAACGATCTCTTGCTTTGCCATCTCAGGCGTCTGTCTGTTGGTGGTTGAAACAGTTCCTTTCGGAGTATGGTAGATAGTTCTAACGTACTGGTCATCCCGGCTAATCTCAATTTCGATATCCCGATACTCTTTACGATAAATTCGCCCACCTCTCGACGGAGAAGCGGCGCCTAGTGCCTGTTCAACCTCACGCAGACTCTTCCCAGAAAAACATTCGGGCAAGGTGTTCGCTAATTTGTGACCACGATACCAAATTTCTAAGCGTGGCGCCCAGGGGATTCTCTCTGGCGAAGTCTTATTCAAGACTGCCATGATTTGCTCTCTATGGTTCATTTGTCTACACCGTGAAAAGTTATAAATTTGAGTAAACACCGAAATGACGGGCGGCAGTATACATCGCTACCACATTAGATGGCGGGACATTAGGCTGAATGTTGTGGACTGCTGCGAGGATATAGCCCCCACCGGGCGCCAAGTCCTTGATCCTTTGCTCAACCTCTGCCCAGACATCCTCAGTAGACCCATCGGGTAGCACTCTGTACGTATCGATCCCGCCCCAAAAACCGATTTCCTTTCCATAGTTTTTCTTTAATTCCCTTGTGTCCATATCCTGAGCGCTTACTTGGACTGGATTTATGAAATCAACTCCCATATCGATGAAGTCGGGAATTAACTTGCTTACTGCGCCACAGGAGTGATATAGAATTTTCGCATTTGTGTGAGCGTGAATGGCATCAAAATACTTTTTGTGCAGTGGCTTGATAAATTGCCGATACAGTTTGGGGGAAATTTGAGGGCCGCGCTGGTCGGCGACGTCATCGGAACAGCTAACGACATCAATTAGATCTCCTACTTCCTCAAGGGCGCGAACAGTCAACTGGAGACGGATTTCCAGAAGTTTATCGAGCAAGGCGGCAATGAGCTCCGGTTTCAAAAGAAAATCCATATACCAATCCTCGAACCCCCTTAAGTATTGACTGGGATGGACAATAATATCTTGCAAATGCAATACAACCCCGCAATCGATTTCCTTTCTCAACTGCTCTGCTTTTTTCCGCAGGCCGCGTACATATCCAGGGTCTAACGGGTTCGGCCAAGTCCATTTCTCAATATCATCGAGAGTTATCTCACCCATCAATGGCGATCGGACGATGTCGTAGTAATACGAGCCCTCCGGGCGTTTCCGGACAACGCCAAGTTCATCTTGATGCGTTCCATCAGGGTTCATTTTCTCTTGAGAGTGGTCAGGAGCGCCGAGAAAAATTCCCCGAAAATCAATGTCCAGCCGGCAAAGAACAGATTCACTGGGAGTCGCGACCCTGGCAATTTTCGACTGCCCGTAATTATCTGTCGCCAGTTCATCGCTCAGTTCCAAATATTTAACTAAAGCCTCGTAAGGCTCGATCAATATTCCGGTGTTTCGAGTAGAACCCAGATCAATTGGTACGCGATCCGGTTCCTCGTGGTTTAGACTGAGTAATACCCGTTCCCTATGGCTTAAGTTTCCCATAATGTCACCTCTTTTTTTGTGTGATTAATCTTACGCGCTCCACTAAAGGGTTCTTATCAACCTGGTTTTCGCCAATCATCAAACTCGTCGATCGGGAATAATGGATGGGGGATATTTTGGAAGTTGAAAGTCTTCAACTTCGGACTACAGACACCAGGCGTATCGATAAGGATAATCTCCGATGCAAACGATGTATAAGCCGCTCGGAATGCCGCGGGTGATTTTACTTGAACGACTTGTGCATCCATTGGCTCAAGTCCTAAGGAACGATATAGTTCAGGGTCCCATTGAAAGATCGGGCGCGACATCACTACGAGCGAAATCTGATCTTTGACCAAAATGCCAGTTGGCCCTCGATTAATCACCAGCCCTTTCATCCCTGGACCTTTATTTTTAAAATCGCCTTCACATAATAAACGAACACGCCCCGTCAATGTTACTGGGTTGTAAAATTGTGGCGCATACCCAGCGCCAACCTGGACTTCGATGGTTTGGCCTATCCCTGCTTGTTGCATCATAAGTACGGCATTTGGATCCACGATATTCAGATAGCACGGGCGTTTTGGGTCCAGTTTGAGGAGCGCCTTGAGCAGAACCGTACTATCGCCTGGCGCTCCAGAGCTGGGCGAGTCGGATGGTTCGGAAAGGATAACGGGACCATCTGCTATTGCCAGCGCATGGATCAAAGAGGGTTCCAGTTCTGCCAAGCGAACATCGAAGTCTCGCCTTTTATCCCAAAATAACTGTGCAATGTCATCGGCTTCTTTCTCTGCCTGTTGAATGGCGGATTCTTCGCAAACGATGACGACGCTACAACCAACCTCGGGAACATCCAACCAGGGTTGAACAGAAAAGACTGAGGCATCTAAAATACCCATCTTGCCGATGGTCGCTTTTGTCTTTTCCATGACCTCATGATAAGGGCCTTCCGTTGTTTGTCCGTTTTCCCCCGGAAGAATCATTGGTAGTTGACGATAGACCATTGCCAGCCGTGAACGGTCGTTGATCATTCTTGCGATGAGATTAAAAGCCCGTTGTCCCGTCTCGAACATATCGATGTGGGGTGCTGTATGATATCCCACAAGGGCGTTTCCCATAGTTACCATTAAATTAGTAACATTTGCATGAAGATCCAGGGTGGCGACGATTGGAATATCTGGCCCGAGGCGCTCCCGAAACCTTCGCAACAATTCGCCACTGGCGTCTGGATATCCTTCGGCAATCATTGCGCCATGCAGCACGAGCAATAGACCGTCTATTTTTTTGCTAGAACTTAAGGATGTTAGCAGCTCGTCGCATATAGCTTCAAAAACTTCGCGTAAAATGGGGCCGGCTGACGCTGTGGAGCGTGCAGAAATCAAGGGGAAGAAATCGGCTCCGGTTTCGTTTCCTGCCGATAAAATCCCCCCGATCTCAGTGCGGGTTCCAGACAGGACATCCAATATTTCCGTTCCGCGAAGAATTTCGGTCTTGCCGAAATGGTTCCAGGAGCCGGGAATGGGGGAGAAACTATGTGATTCTTGTAAGAAACATCCGATCGCGATATTCATAGGTTTACGATATTAAACAAGAATGTAAGAAAATAAGTATGTGATTGTTACACCGCAATCGACATCGAAATTGCGATAGGCCGTCGTGGGATACAACTCGCATCGGGTCGATTCCTGTTTCATCAATTAATGTCTGGACGGCCGAAAGATAATTGTGCTAATTGACCGCCATCGACATAGATAGTTTGCCCAGTCACAAAAGAAGCCTCATCTGAAGCCAGAAAGGCTACCATTGCAGCGATGTCCGCTGGAAAGCCGACCCTGCCGATCGGTATTTGCTTAGCCGAGTCTTCACGCCGATACCAGGGAAAATCACGATAATAAGATTCGACTTCAATTAAGCCCGGCGCAACACAGTTCACATTAATATGATCAGGGCTAAGCTCAATTGAAAGCTGGCGCACCAATGCTTCCATGCCACCTTTGGAAGCCGCGTAAGGAGCAAATTGTGAAATGGATGCCCTGCTGTGGACCGAACTGATGAAGATGATTTTCCCTTCGATGGCTGAAGCCTTCATCGCCCGTACAGCCGTTTGGGTGCAGAAAAAACTGGATTTCAAGTCGATGTTATGAATTCGATCCCAATCCTCCTGGGTTACTTCCACAAAAGGTTTGGTAATTGTCAATCCTGCATTGTTGACCAGAATATCCACCCCACCTAAGTGTTCAATTGCAACCTCGATCATCCGAATTCCTTCGTCCGGACGTTCTAAATTGGCTTTCAGGGCGACTGCCTCCCCTCCATTTGCCTGAATCAGGCGCAGAGTCTCATCTGCGCCGGTCCTGCTGGCATTGTAACTGATGCAAACACTTGCACCCTCCGCTGCCAGCCGCAGAGCAATTCCCCGCCCGATGCCGGTTCCGCCACCTGTTATGATCGCCCTTTTATCTTTGAGCATTTTCATTTTCTTCCTCTCTGACGATCCAAATGCACAGCCCATTTGGCGAAAGTTCTTTTTGGAGGGTTGCTATGTCGTTTTGCGAGAAATCGCCATGAACATGTAAAGCTTTTCCAGCTTCTTGGATAGAATGAAATACGGGCAGCAAGGTCTCCAAAGTTGGTCCAATCGTATCGACGACTACGTTTACAGCGCTTAAGTTCACGATCCCCAAGACTGCTGGCAGCATCTGCAAGGCGGATGAATGCAGGTGGATCAAAGAATATTCAAATGCGTTGGCAATTTCAGCGTCGCATTCCAAAAAGAATTCCTTATACATTGCAGTCGATATTTGGCCAACTGCATCCTCCTGATAAACTGCCACACGCCCCGGCGTCCACAGGCCCATAATTCCTGCTACATAGCCGGATTGAAACCGAGGGGTGAGCTCAAATTGGGCTGTGAGCGTATCAATCCAAATGCGGGTACATTGTTTGGCTAACTGGTGAAGCGTTTTCGGGTCGTCTAGCAGTAGTGTGAAAAAATGTTGGCCTAATAGCGCAGCCAACATATCTGACGGGCCGCGCATTAACGTTTGACCAATGGGAGTTTCTCTCCCAAATTGGTTCCGAAGTATATCGGTAAATTCGCTCATCAATCTGGCCCACGGATTGTTAAGAACGTTGATCACGGCCAGGTCCGTTTGATGATCAGGTGTAGAAGCAGTCATACAATTAGACTGTAAGGTTGCTTTAACCTTACAACCGATGATAGCTTCCATCCAGGGAATAGCCCGAGGAGGCTTAGCGGTCCAGAATATATCTCCGTCTAATGGTTCTCCAGCCAGAGATTGTTGATAATAAGGCAAAAAGGCGGAAGGCGACGGGATATCCTGGATAAGCAGGGGGCCGTCTTTTAACCCCAGATCTACAAAAGGCTGTAAGAAGAACTTCCCTTCTCGCGATTCCCCAATCAAAGGCTTGTCTACAGGTTCACACTTCCAAAATCGACGATGACGTTCAATCAGGTCCACAATGTTCTATCCTAAATGCTCTTTTTGTTGGTCAATGTCTCCAAAGCGGCAGGGCGTTACTCGCGAACCGCGCCTGCAATCATCCCTTCAACCAGGTAGCGTTGTAGAAAGACGAAGACGATCATCAGTGGCAGGCTGGCTATCAAAGCTAGCGCGCTCATCTGGCTCCACTTGACTGTAAACAGTCCGAAAAATTCACCAATTCCAACCGTAACCGGTTGTGCGACTTCTGTACGAGTCAGGATAACAGCAAAAGTGTATTCATTCCAAGCGCCTAAAAAGGCGTAGATTGCTGTAGCTATAAAACCTGGCAAGGTCAATGGTAAAACGACTTTCCAAAGAGCTCCCAGACGGCTGGCTCCGTCTACCATTGCTGCTTCTTCTAAATCAGTAGGGATCGAATCAAGATAACCTTTGAACATCCAAATGCAAAAAGGTAAGATAAAGGAGGCGTCAGCGACTATCAAGCCTAAGTGGGTATCATATAAGCCAATTGTATTTAGGATGTTGTAGTATGGAATGATCAATGATACAGGCGGAAACATTTGGGTAAAAAGGGTCAATAATAATAATAAATTACCGCCTCGCAATCGATAACGAGAGAACCCGTAACCAGCCAGAAATGCCAAAAACACACACAAAGCAGCAACAGAGAAAGAGATAATATAGCTGTTGCCCAGCATTTGTATGTAACGTGGTTGATCCAGAAGGTATTTGAATGCATCCAGGGTGGGCTTTGGCGGTAACAATGGAGGAGGGGTAGCGAACAGTTCGATATCCTTCTTAAAGGCTGCCATAGTCATCCAGAGGATTGGCAGCAATAAGATACCGACCGTGAGCAGTAATACGACGAACGATAGGCTCCGGGTAATAAATAACCAGCTGCTGATGTGGTGTTTTTGTGGTATAGGCTTGGTTTGATTTTTCATTATTTGTTTAATGCTGTTTTCATTCCCAGGGTTTCGAACGGGCAGATAGATATAGATAGAGCGTCGCGAAGAATAAATTCACGATAAACACCCCAACGCTGATCGTTGCCCCATAGCTCCAGTTCTGAGTAAGAAAACCGACCCTGTAAATATAATAACTAACCACCTGAGTTGAATCGACCGGCCCACCTCCGGTAATTATTCGTATTAAGTCAAATTGACTGATCCCCCAAACGAAGGTCAAGATTGCCAGGGTGAGCAGCAGCGGCATGATCAGCGGTATTGTGATCCCCCAGAAAGATTGCCATTTATTTGCACCATCTACAGAGGCAGCTTCATAGAGCTCAAGCGAGATTGATTTCAAAGATGCTAAAACCATAACCATAATAAACGGTATCACCCGCCAAACAAACACCATTGCAAGAGAAAATAATGCCAGAAATGGTGTGCCAACAAATTGAATTGGCTTATTTATTGTGCCAGCCAAGATTAACCATGAGTTTAGTAAACCATCTCGATGTAAGAGTAAGCCCCACATCAAGGCTGCTACAGCAGTAGCAAACATCCACGGCAAGACCGCCAGACCTCTGAGAAAATTCGTTACCATGGGTGATACCCATGCCATGTTCAATAAGAGAGCAAGAATAATCCCAAAGACCAATGCTCCTATTACACCGTAAGCCGAAAATTTCAGACTGCGTATCACTGCAGCCAGAAATTTTTCATCTTGAAGGAGAATAGGCCAATTGGCAAACCCAATCCATTTTCCGATTACGCCTTTCTTTGAGACTTCTGTCATACTCATAACCACGCCGCGTCCCAGTGGATAAGCTGTGAATAAAAGCAGGAATATGACGGATGGCGCAACGAATAAATAGCCGGCGTTTTGGCTATGCATGAACCGGTGCCAACGGGCAGTTATTTTGGATGACAGCGAACTATGAAGCGCTGGTTGTGGGTTTGTTTGGAGACTCATGCTTTTGTATGGGTTTTTATACTCATTAAGAATTCGGTGTGGCTGGCTGGGGGTCCAGTAAACCTCCAGCCAGCCTGCATCAGTTACTTCGGTTAAGCCATGATCCTATTTAGCGGTGATTTCATTCCATTGCTTTTCGATGCTGGCAATGGCTTCTTCAACAGTTTGTTGGCCGAACAATACTTTCTGCCATTCGGTTCCAACCATAGCCTGTACCTCCTCGGCGTTCATCGTCGGCGGTAAGGGCGCATTTCCTTCTACTGCTAACAGAGCCTGAATTTTCCCTGTGATGGGATTATTCTTGTAATCTTCATCTTCATAGCGAATCGGATTAGCCATGGAGATCGAGAAAGTCTTCGAGAAGTCGGATGCGATTGGATCACTTGTCAGGTAATCGATGAACTTCAACGCAGCCTCTTTATTCTTCGAGTTTTCTGCGACAACAAAGTACCACGGGTAGACCACATTGCCGCATGTCTTCTCGCCGCATAACCCAGGCGCCATTTCAACCGTGAATTCAGATCCCATGGTTTCACAGGTGGCACCCATCCAGGGCCCGTCAATGATCATCAATGTCTTCCCGGCACAAAAATCGCCACGGTTTTGCTGCACAGTAGCGGCTTCACTGCCGGGCATCAAGAGCCCATCGTTGAATAGGTCGGCCCAGTACTGCATAGCCAATTTGCCTTCAGGGGTGTTGAACGCGGGATTCCCGGCTGAATCGGTAAGCGCCCCGCCAGCGCCTAGAAGACGCCACATCCATTGCAAATAGGTGAAGTGAATTCCGGATTCGGCTGGCACACCCCAGGTCATTTCCATGCCGTTGACGCCGTCAGCTTTCATCTGCTCAAGCAATGTGCGCAGTTCATCCCATGTCGATGGTACTTTGTAGCCCTTTTCTGCGAAAGCTTCCTTGTTATAGAAAAGACCATAAGGTTGCAGCCACCAGGGGACCATGACAAGTTTATTGTTGAATTCGCCGATTCCGGGCCACATCGCCCCTTGATTGGCTTCGAATTCTGCCGGATCCGCAAGAGTGGGGATAAGCGGCTTGAGATCGGCCATGGCATTGTTCCTATCCAAGCTTGCCGTCCAGCCGGCCCAAGTGCCGTAAACGTCGGGCATCTCGTCGGATTGCATCCAGGTCGTCATCTTCGGCCACAGATCGTTCCATGGCGCAGATATGCGCTCAACATGTATACCAGTCTTGGCTTCAAAATCGGCGGTTGCTTTATCAAACCATTCATTACCCCATTCGGTTGAGAGGTGCTCAAACCAGGAGATAGTGATAGGCTCTTCAGCAACGGGTGGCTCCTTTGTAGCTTCAGGCTTTGGCGGTTCAGTTGGAGCCTCGACCGCTGGTGGTTCTGTTGGGGCTTCAATAACCGGCGCTTCGGTTACGACGGGAGCTTCAGTGGCGGGGATTTGAGTTGGAGCTACCGTGGCCGCACCACCGCAGGCGCTAAGCAGTAGGGCGATTACAATAAGCAACACATGGAGTTTAAAAATGGTCTTCATTTCCTGATCCTTTCCTCTCGTCCAAGTTGATTAAAGTGTAAGAGTCAATGGGTTAAATCTTTTCTCACTAATAGCTCAATATAGAATTCTCCTTCCTCACATATATTTTGGCCTTTTACCGAGTCTTATATGCGCGTATTTGACCGTCTACATGTAACCGTGTTACCGGGGTCACTCAGCAAGCGTCCAATATGGAACGCC
>JADYYC010000308.1 GCA_020853835.1 Anaerolineales bacterium | reverse complement strand
TGACCCTCGTCATTCAAGATTTCTCCTCGCTCCGCTCGTCGAAATGACGGGTGAGAGCCCCCTCTCCCCCCGGGAGAGGGCCGGGGTGAGGGCACAACCGCTGCGCTCGTCGAAATGACGGGAGGGGGGCGCGCCCGACCCGCTCATCGTAATGACTGAAGCTCGCGCCTCGCAAAAATCGGCGGAAGTCTACGCGTATCCGTGTCCAAAGGCTCTTTAATCCGCAGGGCATAGAAAAAACTGCAAATTTCGTCGTTATCCTGAATCTCATGGTATAAATGACCAATCGCAGTCGGCAATGGAGGTCTGCAATTGCAGCACACCTGAAACGCCCCGGTTGCAGCCCCTCCCCTTGCGGCTCATTCGCCCAATCGCTATGCTCAATCAAAGGACAGGAGGATCAAAGTGAAAAAACCCGTGGTATCGAAGAAAGAGATGGAAAAGATCCATCCGGCTATCCCTGAGGCCTACAACCAGCTTCAGCAGGGCCGGATCAGCCGCCGCGATTTCATCAAATTCGCGACCCTGCTCGGCCTTTCAGCCGGGACGGCCGTGGTGGCTGCAAACTGCGCCCCGGCGGCGACGCCCGTCGCCCCGCCACCCGCGGCCGCAACGCTGGCCCCGGTCGTCACCGAGGCGGTGTCGAAGATCACCCGCGGCGGCACTTTTACCCGTGCCATGGAGCTGCAGCAGATCGACCACCCGGCGCGCTTCTCGTGGGTGCAGCAGGCGAACGTGGTGCGCCACGTGGCCGAGTACCTGACCGAGACCGGCCCCGACAACATCACCCGCCCCTACCTGATCGAGAAATGGGAAGCCAGCGACGATGTAAAGACCTGGACGCTCTACCTGCGCAAGGACGTCAAATTCAACAACGGCGACCAGTTCACCGCCGACGATGTGTTGTTCAACTTCGGGCAGTGGCTCAACCCCGACGTGGGCTCCTCGATGATCAGCCAGCTCTCGTACCTGCGGGGCATGCAGGACGTGGAAAGGGTGGACGATTACACCGTGCGGCTGCACTTGCAGGAAGCCAACATCGGCGTGCCAGAGCACCTGTGCCAGTACCCCGCAAACGTCATGCACCGCAAGTTCGAGGGTGATTTCATCAAGCAGCCGATCGGCACCGGCCCCTTCACACTCGAAGAGTACTCCGAAGCCGAGCGCGCCGTGCTCAAGCGCCGCAGCGATTACTACCGCATGGGCGAGGACGGCCAACCGCTGCCCTACCTGGACGAGATCATCTATGTTTCGATGTCGAAGGACGCGGCCGTGGCTGCGGTGCAGTCCGGGCAGGTGGACGCCACCTACCAGCCGCGCGCCAGCGACTGGCTGGCGCTCAAGGACCTGCCCAACCTGCAGGTGCTGACCGCCCCGACCGCAGTGACCTCGGTGCTGCGCATGCGCGTCGACGTCGATCCCTGGACCGATGTGCGCGTTCGCAACGCCCTCAAGATGTGCCAGGACCGCGAGAAGATCCTCCAGCTCGGCTATTACGGGCAGGGCGACCTGGGCATTGACGCCCATATCGCGCCGGTGCACCCCGAATACTGTGAGAAGCCGATCCCCAAATACGACCCCGAGCGCGCCCGAGCGCTGCTTAGAGAGGCCGGTTTCCCGGATGGGATCAAGGTCACGCTCGCGACCAAGAACGATCTCGAAGAGCCCGAAGTGGCCGCCGCCCTCAAAGAACAGGCTGCCGCCGGCGGCATCGACATCACCCTCGACATCACCGAGCCGAGCGGCTACTGGGACCGCTGGACCGAAGTGGACCTGGGGCTGACCTCGTGGACGCACCGCCCGCTCGGCACCCAGACGCTGCGCCTGGGCTACACCTCCGACGCCGACGGCGTGCCCGGTGAGTGGAACGAGACCCGCTGGGTCGACAAGGAATTCGAAGAGCTGCTGACGCAGGCCGAAGCCACCCTCGACGTGGAAGAGCGCACCAAGATCATGTGCAAGATCGAAGACATCTTCATGGAGCGCGGCCCGATCGGCATCTCGTACTGGAAGAAGGTCTGGAACATCGTCCCCAAGACCTTCAAGAACATCACCGCCCACCCAACCGAATACGACCAGTTGAACGAGGTCTGGAAAGAAAAAGCCTAACCGGCCGGTCGAACCCCTATGCAACGCACAGCCGCCTGCCCTGGCGGGCGGCTGTGTTCCTCGCAACCCAATAACCAGGAGCAGATGAATGGCCCGATTCCTCATCCGAAGCCTGACCTCCACGATTGTGACCATGCTGCTCGTCTCGATCACCCTGTTTTTCCTGCTCGAAGTGGGCAGCGGCGATATCACCCTCAAACTCTTAGGCGTGTTTACAACCGAAGCGCAGCGCGCCTCGTATCGCAAACAGCTCGGCCTCGACCGCCCCGCCTGGCTGCGCTATGTCGATTGGCTGGCGGGGACCGACTGGCAGGTGGCGAAGCTGCTCGACCGCCCGCTGGTGGTCGTCTCCAATCCACAGACCGGCGAGCCGGAATGGTGGATGAGTATGGACGGCGAGCTGGTGCGCTTCAAGATGGAAAACGGCGAGATGATCAAGCTGGTGCGCCTGCCGAACGGCTCTGCCGACCCGCAGCCCGTCGAGGTGACCTGGACCACGGATGAGTTCGGCAACCAGGTCTTCTGGGGGGTGGATTCGCGCAACAACGCCGCCAAGTGGGTGCACGGCGGGGGCGAGGTGATCTATGTGCGCAGCAAGACCGGCTTCAGCCAGGTGCCCGAGGGGCCGGTGGAGTACGTGCCGCTGCGCCGGGGGTTGATCCGCGGCGACCCCGGTTTTTCGCTCCAGTTTGGGCGCCCGGTGGCGACCATGCTGCTGCCGCGCCTGCGCAACACGCTCATCCTGGCCGGGGCGGCCTTCCTGGTGGTCATGCCGCTGGCGCTCTTGCTGGGGGTGCTGGCGGGGGTCAACGAGGGCAAGCCGCTTGACCGGATCATCTCGATCACCAGCCTGGGGGCGACCGCCACGCCCGAGTTCGTGACCGGCATTTTCCTGATCCTGATCTTTGGCATCTGGCTCAAGTGGCTGCCAGCCGTGGCGGTCTTTTTAACCCCCAACGCCATCTTCGATAACCCAAAGCTGCTGATCCTGCCGGTGCTGACGCTGACGGCGGTCGAGCTGGGGTACGTGGCGCGCATGACCCGCGCCAGCATGGTGGAGGTGATGAGCATGGCTTACATCCGCACTGCGATCATCAAGGGCATGCCCAGGCGGCGCGTGGTGCTCAACCACGCCATGCGCAACGCCCTGATGGCGCCGATCACGATCATCATGCTCCACGTGAACTGGCTCATCGGCGGGGTGGTGGTGGTGGAGGTCATCTTTGGCTACCCAGGGTTGGGCAAGTACATCTACGACGCGGCGATCTTTGGCGATTACAACGCCGTCGAAGCCGCGGCGATGCTCACGGTGCTCATTGCAGTGGCGACGCGCCTGATCGGCGACCTGGCTTACACCTATCTCAACCCGCGCATCCGCTACGCGTGACGAGGGAGGAGCAAAGCACATGGCGACAACCACAGTTGAAGGATTGAAAAGCGCCGCCTCGGCCCGCGCCACGTTCTGGGCCCGGCTGCGCCAGGGGCTGGGGATTGTGTTCGAATCGCGCGTGGCGACGGTGGGGCTGGCGATCGCGCTGTTCTGGCTCCTGATCGCGTTCGTCTCGCTCTTCTGGACGCCCTACCCGCCAAACGCCCAGATGTTTGGGCAGAACCTCCCGCCGAACTCGGTGAACTGGCTGGGGACGGATCACATGGGGCGCGACCTGGTTTCGCGGCTGATGGCCGGCACGCAGGTGATCCTGCTCAAGACGCGCGTGCCCGTGGGAGATAAGACCATCCCCATCCCCGTAGGCGTGGCGCTCTGGGGCGTGATCGGCTCGCTCGCGTTTGGCACGCTGCTCGGAGTGAACGCGGCTTACCGCGGCGGGACGACCGACCAGGTGAGCATGCAGGTCCTGGATGCGCTGATCGCCTTTCCGCAGATCGTGCTTTACCTGGTGGTGATCTCGGCGCTCGGTCAGGGCGATTTGGTGGTGATCCTGGCCATCACGGTCACCGGCGCCCCGGGGGTGGCGCGGCTGGCGCGCAGCCTGACGCTCGACATCAAGACGCGCGATTACGTGCGCGCGGCCGAGACGCGCGGCGAGAGCAAGTGGTTTATCATGCTGCGCGAGATCCTCCCCAACGCCCGCGGCCCGCTGCTGGTCGACGCCATGCTGCGCGTCGGTTACGCCATTTTTGCCATCGGGACGCTTGGCTTTTTGGGGATCGGCCTGCCCCCGCCCGACCCCGACTGGGGCAGCATGGTCAACGAGGCGCGGCGTTACATCTTCTCCAGCCCCTGGTCGGTGATCTGGCCCTCGCTGGCGATCGCCAGCCTGGTGATCAGCCTCAACCTGTTCGCCGACGGCCTGCGCGAAGAGCTGGCGCGCTATCAGAAGTAGAGGTATGGGATGACCGATTTACAAGTTATTGACCGGAGCGCCCCGCCGGTATTGAAGATCGAAGACCTGGCGGTGGCTTATAAAGTGCGCGGCGGGGAGATCGAAGCGGTTCAGAACGTCTCGTTTGAGATCCATCGCGGCGAATCGCACGGCATCGTGGGCGAATCGGGCTGCGGCAAGAGCACCGTGGCCTGGGCGATCGTCAACTTCCTGGGCGAGAACGGCTACGTCAAGCGCGGCAGCATCAAGTTTCAGGGTCAGGACCTGGTGGAGAAGCGCGGCGAGGAGCTGCGCAAGCTGCGCGGCGACCAGATCGCCATGGTTTATCAAGACCCGATGCAGGCCCTCAACCCCTCGATGAAGCTGGGCGACCAGCTCAAAGAGGTGCTCAAGGTGCACCGCGGGTTGAGCGACGAAGAAGCCCACCAGCGCTCGGTGGACATGCTCGGGCGCGTGTACATGCCCGACCCCGAGAACGTGATGGAGCGCTACCCGCACCAGATTTCGGGCGGGCAGCAGCAGCGCGTGGTGATCGCGATGGCGCTGCTCAACAACCCCGCCCTGCTCATCATGGACGAACCGACCACCGCCCTGGACGTGACCGTAGAGGCGGCGGTGCTCGACCTGATCAGCGAACTGCGCCGCGATTTCGACACCGCCATCATGTACATCACCCACAATATGGGCGTGGTGGCGCGGGTCACCTCCACGGTGGGCGTGATGTACGCCGGCGAGATGGTGGAGCGCGGCCCCGTGCAGGAGATCTTCGCCCGCCCGCAGCACCCCTACACCCAGGGGCTGCTGCGCGCCATCCCGCGCCTGGGGACCGAGAAAAGCACCAGCGTGCTTTACCCCATCCGCGGGCGCGTCCCGCCGCCCGACCAGCGCCCGAGCGGGTGCATCTTCTCACCCCGCTGTGATTACGTGCGCGAGCGCTGCCGCGTCGAGCGCCCCCTCCTGCGCCAGATCCAGGGGACCAACATGCAGGTACGCTGCCACTTCTCAGAAGAGATCGATCCCGCCCAGTGGCGTCCCTCCGAGGACATCGAGCTGCCCGTGCCGCAGCAGGCGGGGAAAGCCAGCGAACCGATCCTCGAGCTTCAAGGTCTGCGCAAGTATTACGAGGTGCACGGCAACACGCTCAAGGACGTGCTCGGGCTGGGGCAGAAGCGCTATGTCAAAGCGGTCGAGGACGCCACGTTCAGCGTGCCCAAGGGCAAGACGCTCGGGATCGTGGGCGAATCGGGGTGCGGCAAGAGCACCCTGATCAAAACCATCGTCGGGCTGGAGAGCGCCACGGACGGGAAGGGGCGCTACCTGGGCTTCGACATCACCCAAAACATCTCGAAGCGCGACCTGGGCCTGATCAAAGAGCTGCAGATGGTGTTCCAGAACCCCGATTCGACGATGAACCCCTCCTATCCGGTGGGGGTGCAGATCGAGCGCCCGCTGCGGCGCTTCAAGACCGTGCCAAAGGATCAGGTGCGCGCCGAGGTGGTGCGGCTGCTCAACGCGATGCGCCTGAGCGAAGCCTATTACGACCGCCTGCCGCGCCAGCTCAGCGGCGGCGAGAAACAGCGCGTCGGGATCGCCCGGGCGCTGGCGAGCCACCCCGACCTGGTACTGTGCGACGAGCCGGTCAGCGCCCTCGACGTCTCGGTGCAGGCGGCGATCTTGAACCTGCTCATCGACCTGCAGCAAGAGTTCAACACCACCCTGCTCTTTATCGCCCACGACCTGAGCGTGGTGCGCTTCTTTTCGGATTACGTGGCGGTGATGTACCTGGGGCAGGTCATGGACATCGGCCCGGCGGAGGCGATCTACCTGCCGCCCTACCACCCGTACACCGAGGCGCTGCTCTCGGCGGTGCCCATCCCCGACCCCACCGCCCAGCAGAAGCGCATCCGCCTGGAGGGGACGGTGCCGAGCGCCATCAACCCGCCCTCCGGGTGCCGTTTTCACACGCGCTGCCCGCGGCGGGCGCTGCTGCCCGATCCCTCGATCTGCACCACCACGCCGCCCTGGCGGGAGGCCGGCAACGGCCACCGCATCTTCTGCCATCACACCATCGAGACGTTGCGCAACCTGGATCCCGTGATCACCACCTAACCCATTCGTGAAGAGGATGCCCCGATGCTTGTCAATGACTGTATGGTCCGCCACCCAATATTGATCCAGCCTTCCACGCCGGCGCAGGACGTCGAGCAGATCATGCGCGAGAACAACATCCGCCACCTGCCGGT
>JADYYC010000307.1 GCA_020853835.1 Anaerolineales bacterium | reverse complement strand
CCAGGTAGCGCGCGTTGACGCCTTCCATCACGACCACGCGCGGGTCCTGGCGCAGCTTCCAGTGCAGGATGCCCTTCCCGACGTCGATGGCGTACACCCGCCGGGCGCCGTGTTGGAGCAGGCAATCGGTAAAGCCGCCGGTCGAAGCGCCGAGGTCGGCGCACACCCTGCCCCCGACGTCGATGCCAAAGGCCTCCAGCGCGGCTTGAAGCTTCTCGCCCCCGCGCGAGACGTAGGCGGGGCCGCGCGCCACCTCGATGCGGGCGTCCGCCGCGATCAGGGCGGAGGGCTTTAGTTGCAGCTCCCCGTTTACGCGCACCTGGCCGGCCATCACCAGGCGTTGGGCAGCCGAGCGGCTTTCGGCCAGACCGCGCTCGAGCATGATCAAATCCAGGCGCTGCTTTGCCATGCAAAGATTCTAACATTTTTGAGGGTTTCTGCTATCGATTTTTTATGGATTATGCTATGATTGCCCCATATTATCCGGGCGAATGATGAAAACCTTCATCTCTTTGATCATCGCAATGCGCCCAAAGCAATGGGCGAAGAACGTCGTGATCTTTGCCGCCCTGGTGTTCGACCGGCAGGTGGGGTTCAACAACCTCGGGCCCATGCTGCGCACGGCCTCCGGTTTTATCATCTTCTGTGCGTTGTCGGGCGTGGTCTATCTGATCAACGACATCGCGGATGTCGAGGCGGATCGCAATCACCCGCAGAAAAGCAAGCGCCCGATCGCCTCCGGCGCACTGCCGGCGCCGGCGGCGCGCGCGGCGGTCTTCGGGTTGCTGCTGGTCGTCTTCCCGGCCGCGTATTTGCTTTCGCCGCGCTTTGCGCTGGTCGCGCTGAGCTACCTGCTGCTTAACCTGGCCTATTCCAAGTGGCTCAAACACATACCCATCATCGATGTGTTTTCGATTGCGCTGGGGTTTGTGCTGCGGGTGGCGGCGGGCATCACGCTGATCCACGTGACGCGCTTCTCGCCCTGGCTGTACGTCGTCACGACGCTCGCTTCGCTCTACGTGGGCTTTGGCAAGCGGCGCGCCGAGCTGGTGCAGTTGAGCGAGCTCGCTAACAACCACCGGCGCTCGCTGAGCGGTTATTCCATCGAACTGCTCGACCAGTACCTGATGATCGTCTCGGCGACGACGATCCTGTCCTACAGCCTGTACACCTTTTCGGCGCCAAACCTGCCCGAGAACCATGTCATGATGCTCACGATCCCCTTTGTGTTGTACGGCATTTTCCGCTACATGTACCTCGTGCAAATGAAGGGGTTTGGGGGCGCGCCCGAAGACGTGCTCTTCTCGGATCGCCCGCTCCAGATCACCATCCTGCTCTGGGGCGCCACCATCTTCTCGATCTTTTACGTATTCTAGCGACGCGGGGCTCCCCCCGATCGATCCAGAGGTTCAGATGCCAGCAATCACATCTACTGCGCCCGGAAAGATCATCCTTTTCGGCGAACACGCGGTTGTATACGGAAGGCCGGCGATCGCCGCGCCGGTCGAACAGGTGCGCGCCCGGGCCGTGGTCATGGCCGAGCCGGGCTGGACGCCGGGCCGGGTGCGCATCCAGGCCCCCGATCTGGGGCGGGAAGACTTTTTGGACGAATTGCCGCAGACCGATGCGCTGGGGCTGGCGGTCCGCCTGGTGCTGGAGCGCCTGGGCCTGGAGCGCCCCCCGGCCTGCACGCTGCGCATCAGTTCGTCCATCCCGATCGCGGCCGGGCTGGGCTCGGGCGCGGCGATCAGCGTCGCCCTCTGCCGGGCGTTCGCCCAATTCCTCGGCGCAGAGCTGGACGCCGCCGAGGTCTCTGCGCTGGCTTTCGAGGTGGACCGGATCTATCACGGCACTCCTTCCGGGATCGACAACACCGTCATCGCCTATGAACGGCCGGTTTTCTTTGTCAAAGGTCAGCCGATCCAGCTCTTGCAGCCCGCCAGCCCCTTCACCATCGTCATCGGCGACACCGGCGTTCGCAGCCCGACCGCCCTGGCGGTGGGAGACCTGCGCAGGGCCTGGGAGGCCGACCCCGGCCGGTACGAACCGCTCTTCGACGCGGCGGGGGATATCGCCCTCGCGGCGCGGCGCTGGATCGAAACCGGCGAGGTCGACCGGCTGGGAGACCTGATGAACGAAAACCAGGCGCTGCTGTGCGAGATGGGGGTGTCCTCTCCGGAGCTCGACTGGCTGGTGGAGGCGGCGCGCCTCGCCGGCGCCTGGGGCGCAAAGCTCTCGGGCGGCGGCAGGGGCGGCAACATGATCGCGCTGGTCCCCGACGAGCTTGCCCCCGAGGTCGCGGACAGCCTGCGCCAGAACGGCGCAGCCCGGACGATCATCACCACGATCCGGGCGGGTAGAATGCCCCGATGAGCGCACCGGCCGAGCCGCTTCCGCGTTCGGGGCTTGAGGGGCTGATTTTTCTCAAGCTGGGCGGCTCCTTGATCACGGTCAAGGAACAGCCTCACACCGCCCGCCTCGACGCCCTCCAGCGCCTGGCGCGGGAGATCGCCGGGTTCGTCAGCGAGCGCCCGCAGACGCCGCTGCTGCTCGGACACGGCTCGGGCTCCTTTGGACACGTCCCCGCGAGCAGGTATGCGACGCGCCAGGGCGTGCGCAGCGCGGCGGAGTGGAGCGGTTTCGTCGAGGTCTGGCGCGAGGCCTGGGCGTTGAACCGGCTGGTGATGGACGCCCTGCAGGAGGCCGGTTTGCCCGCGCTCGCCTTTCCGGCATCGGCGGGCGCGACCGCGGACGACCGGACGGTGGAGCGCTGGGATGCGAGCCCCATCCAGGCGGCGCTGCGCGTCGGACTGCTGCCGGTGGTTTACGGAGACGTCGTTTTTGACCTGGCGATTGGCGGGACGATCTGCTCGACCGAGGACTTATTCGACTACCTCGCTTTGCGCCTGCGCCCGGCGCGCATCCTGATCGCGGGGATCGAGGCCGGGGTCTGGCGCGACTTTCCGCAATCGACCGACCTGGTGGAGGAGATCACCCCGGCGGGTTTTCCAGCGCTGCTGCCCGCGCTGGGAGGCTCCGCCGCGACCGACGTGACGGGGGGCATGTTGAGCAAGGTGCGTCAGAGCCTGGGCTGGGTGCAGCGGGCGCCCGAGCTCGAAGTGATGATCTTTTCGGCCGCGGCTGAAGGCTCGCTCGGAAAGGCGCTGCGCGGCGAGGGGGTCGGGACTTTGATCCATAGCGGCGGCTAATCGCCCGCCCGCCGGTGGGGGATTCTGACACATTTCTTACGTTCGTCAAATCAGAATTAAACAAAACGCGGCTATGCTTAATGACGATGGTTGGTGAGTGGAAGGCATCACCCAACCCGAAAGCGTTTTGAAGTTTACCTTACAGGAGGCATAAAAATGAACTACCTTACTCGATGGGATCCTTACCGTGAAATGTTGGGCCTGCGCAGCGCGTTCGACCGGTTCTTTGACACCAGCCTGGCTTCAGCCGATGCGGGCTGGCAGCCATTGACCTGGAACCTGGCCTTGGACGTCGCTGAGACGGATGACGAATACCGGGTTTCGGCCTCGCTGCCCGGCATCGACCCCGATGACCTGGAGATCACTTACGACTCGAACGTCCTGACGATCAAAGGCGAGATGCGCAAGGACGACGAGGTCAAAGAAGAGCGTTACCACTTGCGCGAGCGGCGTTATGGCAGCTTTAGCCGCAGCATCTCGCTGCCATCTTCGATCAAGGCGGACAAGATCGAAGCCTCTTATGAGAAGGGCGTCCTCCTGCTGCACCTGCCCAAATCCGAGGAAGCCCGTCCGAAGCGCATCAAGGTGAAGAGCGGCGAGCCGAAGAAGATGATCGAAGGGAAAGTCTCCGCGGTGCATAAGAACTGACCCGCAGGTTTGCAAGACACCCCTTTATTCAGTGAATAAAAAGAACGGCGGTTTGAAAGCCGCCGTTCTTTATTTAATCCACCGGTTAATCCACCGGTTCAGACGAGGTTTTTGCGCCAGGCGCGGATCTGGGCGGTGTGCTCGGCCTCGTGCCCGTGCGTGTCGGCCGCGATCCAGTCTTCCAGGGGGCGGCCATCGAGCCAGGGAAAGCGCGCCGGGTCTCCGAAGTCCTTGTCCGCCAGCGCCCTTACGCGCTGGATGGTCTGCCGGCGCACGGCATGGAAGTCCTGCCAGACTTGCTCGAGGGGGCGGCTCTCTCCCAGCCTGCTCCAGGCGAGGTTGGTCTCGTCATCAGTGGCGTCCGTGAAGTGGATCGTGGTTGGGGTCTGCCCCTGAGAAGCCTGCCAGAGCAGTTTGACCAGTT
>JADYYC010000306.1 GCA_020853835.1 Anaerolineales bacterium | reverse complement strand
GAGAGCGCCCTGCCGCTGCCCGGCCTGATCGAAGCTCAGGCCAGCCACATGCCGCGCGGCAGCACGGCGGTGATCATCACCCCCAGCGCCGCCGACAGCGTCTACCGGACGGCCGACCTGCTCAAGCGGCGCGGCATGCGCCCGCTGGTCGTGCTCATCGACAACCTGACTTTTGGGGGATATTTCAGCGCCGAGCCCGTCGCGGGCCAGTTGACCGCCCTGCAGGTCCCCAACTGCCGGGTGGTCGAAGGGGCCGACCTGGCCTCCGTCTTATCTTTGACGACCAACCTGCGCCAGATGAGCTAACCCGGCGGGGGACGGTTCGCCCCCAGCCGGTCTGAAGCCTCCCGCAGCGTCCGCCGGGCGGAGAGCACCTGCTCGCGCTCGGTCTCTTCCAGCTCCAGCGCCTCGAAGCGCGCCAGCCTGGCCGACCAGGCGTCGAGCGCCTCCAGGATCCGGCTGCGCCAGGCGTGGTCGTCCGCCAGGCGCTCGATCCAGCTCAGATCGCCCTCCAACCGCGCCAGCTCCAGCTCGATCTCGCTGTACGCCAGGACGGTCAGCGGCAGGCGCTCGGCTTTCGCCTGCGGGTAGGTGGTCTCTGCGACCAGCGCATGGGGCGCCGTCTTGAACAGGCCCGCGAGCAGGATGATGGTGCGCTCGCTTGGGATGGAGAGGTCCATCTCGATGTGCGAGACCGCCACGCGCGAGATCGCCAGGCGGTTCGCCAGGGCTTGCTGGGTCCAGCCGCGTTCCGCCCGCAAGCGCGCGATGCGCTTGCCGATGGTTTCCGGCGCGGGGTGGGGGGGCGGTTCAGCGTTCTGCGGCATTGGGCGGTCGCTCCGGCGGTAAATATAACGTATTTCAACCGTTTTGGGGCGGGCTGCCGCCGCTTTGATGGCTCCTTTTTCGGGGCGGGGGTCTGCTAAGTGGCTTAGCAGACAGAACGGCGTTTATGGTTTATCCTGACCGGCAAAACCACGAGAAGGGATGATTACATGACAACCAAACGCGCCTTGATCACCGGTATCACCGGGCAGGACGGCTCCTATCTGGCCGAGTTCCTGCTGGAGCAGGGATACGAAGTGATCGGGATGATCCGGCGCTCGAGCACGGTTAACTTCGAGCGCATCCACCATATTCAGGAGCGGCTCACGCTGGTCTCAGGAGACCTGCTGGACCAGGCTTCGATGATCGACCTGCTCAACGAGCACCGCCCCAACGAAGTGTACAACCTGGCGGCGCAGTCCTTTGTGCAAACCTCCTGGTCGCAGCCGGTCTTCACCGGCGAAGTGACCGCGCTGGGCGTGACGCGCCTGCTGGACGCGGTGCGCCTGGTCGACCCCGGCATCCGCTTCTACCAGGCCAGCTCGAGCGAGATGTTCGGAAAGGTGCGCGAGATCCCGCAAAACGAAGAGACCTCTTTCTACCCCCGCAGCCCTTACGGCGTGGCCAAGGTGTACGGGCACTGGATCACGGTGAACTACCGAGAAAGCTACAACCTCTTCGCCGTGTCGGGGATCGTCTTCAACCATGAAAGCCCCCGCCGGGGTCACGAGTTTGTCACGCGCAAGATCGCCCGCGCCGCGGCGCGCATCAAGCTGGGGCTGGAGCGCCAGCTTCCGCTGGGCAACCTGGACGCGCAGCGCGATTGGGGATACGCCCCCGACTACGTGCGCGGGATGTGGCTGATGCTCCAACAGGACGCGGCCGAGGATTACGTGCTGGCGACCGGGCGCACCCACACGGTGGGCCGGTTTGCAGAGCTCGCCTTTGAAACGGTCGGGCTGGACTACCGGGACTACATCGTCCAAGACCCGCGCTTTATGCGCCCCGCGGACGTGGATCTGCTCGTCGGCGACCCGAGCAAGGCCCGCCAAAAGCTTGGCTGGGAAGCAAAAACCAGCTTCGAGGAGCTGGTGCGCCTCATGGTCGAGGCCGAGCTGGCGCTCAACCAGGGCCTGGCGCGCTGACCGAGCCCGCTCCAAACAACAAAACAAGAACCCCCTGGGAGGTCCGGCCTCCCAGGGGGTTCTGTCTGTAAGGGAATAGGTCTTGCGATCCGTCTTAGGGCAGGTTGAAAGCGGGGCGCGCGCCCAGGGTCAGCTCGAGTTCGATCTGCTTGCCGTCCCGCAGGACGGTGAGCGTGACCTTGTCGCCCGGCTTGTAGTTTTCGAGCAGCCCGCCGAGGTCCTCCATCGAGTCGATCGACTTGCCGTCGATGGCGACGATGACATCGCCGCCGATCATCACGGGCTGCCCGTTGATGGTGAACGGCTCATCGCTGCCGTGCAGCCCGGCTGCGGCGGCGGGGCTGCCTTCAGCCACCTGCTCCACCAGCACGCCCTGCTGATTTGCGGGCAGATTCATTGCCTCGGCGATCTGCGGGACCAGGCTGCCAGCGGTGATGCCGATCCAGGGGCGGTTGCTCTGCTGCCCCTGTCCGGGGATCGGGATGTTCATGCTCGGCGCCTGGGCGGCCGGCCTGGCGGGCCGCGCTTCCAGGGTGACGCTCACGCTGGTCTCTTTGCCGCCGCGCAGCACGGTCAGCGTGACTTTCTGCCCCACGCTGGTGTTGTTGCCGAGGTATGAGATCAGATCGTCCATGCTGTTGATCTGGGCGCCGTCGATGGCTACGATCACGTCGCCGCCGACCTGGATTTCCTGCCCATCCACCGTGACGTTCTTGGCGCTGCCCTTCAGCCCGCCCTTATCCGCCGGGCCGCCCGAGGTGACCTCGCCGATCATCACGCCGCGCTGGAGCGCGTCCAGGTTCATCGCCTCGGCCAGCGCCGGGGTCAGGGTGATGCCGGAGATGCCCAGGTAGGGGTGTTCGAATTTGCCGTTCTGGATCAAGGAGGGAACCACTCTGGCAACCAGGGAGGAGGGGATCACAAATCCGATGCCCGAATTGGCGCCCGAGGCTGATTCGATCATGTAGGTCACGCCGACCACGCGCCCCTGATCGTCCACGAGCGGGCCGCCCGAGTTGCCGGGGTTGATGGGCGCGTCGGTCTGGATCACGTCGGGGATCGAAAAGCTCGGGGAGCCCATCGAGGCTTCGCCGCCCCGCGTGGTGCGCCCCACCGCGCTGATGATGCCGACCGTCATGGTGCCGTTCAGCCCGTAGGGGTTCCCAATGGCGATCGCCATCTCGCCCACTTTGATCTCATTGGAATTAGCCAGCTGCACCGGATGAAGCCGGCCCGCCTCGACGTCGACTTTGATCACCGCCAGGTCGCTGTCTGGGTCGGCGCCGGTCAGTTCGGCCGGCACGGTCACGCCGTCGGAGAAGGTGACCTCGATCTTCTCCGCGCCATCGACCACGTGGTTGTTGGTCACGATGTGACCTTGCTCATCCCACACAAAACCCGAGCCCTGCCCCTGAGCGTAGGGCATTTCCTGCGGCGAGGGCGACTGGCCTTCGCCAAACGGGAGGTTGAAGGTGTTTCCCATTGCCCGCGTGAGCACGCGGATGTTGACCACCGAAGGGTTGACCGTTTCGTAAATCTGGGTCAGAGCGCCTTCATAAGCCGAGATAACCCCGGCGGACTGGGAGGGCAATTCGACCACCGGCGCGCCGGGCGTGGCGGTGGGCACGGTTTGGAGCGGCTTTACTTCCGCCTGTTCCTGCGCCGAGGCGTCGACGGCGAGCAGGTTGCTGGCTTCTCGGAG
>JADYYC010000305.1 GCA_020853835.1 Anaerolineales bacterium | reverse complement strand
GGTCGGGCGGCTTATACGGGCGAACGCAGCATAGGCACATTGGATGCCGGCGCCGTTGCAATGGCTGTCTTATTCGAGGCGGTCAGCAAGGCCTGGAAAGAGTGATCCTCAACCCCTATTCTTGAGTTTTTGCGAAAGGAGCATCTAATGAAAAAGTTCGTAAATGACCCGAAAGATTTTGTACCCGAAATGTTGAAAGGGATTGCTCTGGCAAACCCCAAGACGCTGAAATACATCCCCGACTACAACCTGATCATGCGTGCAGACATCCCGATCGCCGATAAAGTCTCGATCATGCAAGGCTCTGGTTCGGGACATGAACCGGCGCACGTGATGGTGGTCGGCAAGGGCATGCTAGACGCTGCCTGCCCCGGCAATGTCTTCGCAGCTCCGCCGGCGGATTTTGTCTACAACACAACGAAGCTCGTGGCATCACCCAAGGGTGTGCTGCACCTGCTGAACAACTACACCGGCGATACGATGTCCTTCGAAATGGGCCGCGAGATGGCCGAAGCAGACGGCATCGAAGTCCGGACGGTGACCATTAACGACGATGTTGCCGTCAAGGACTCGCTCTATACCATTGGCCGCCGCGGCGTGGCGGGCAACTTCTTTGTGATCAAAGCCTGCGGAGCAGCCGCCGAACAGGGCAAGAGCCTGGAAGAGCTGGAAGCGGTTGGCAAACATGTCGTCGACAACGTGCGCACGATGGGCATGGCGCTCACCGGCTGCACGCCGCCTGGCAAGGGGAGCCCGATCTTCACCCTGGCTGAAGACGAGATGGAAATGGGCATCGGCATCCACGGCGAGCCGGGCCGCAAGCGCGTAAAGCTGGCCCCCGCCAACGCCATCGTCGATGAACTTTTCGAAGCCGTCTCCAGCGACCTGCCCTTCAAGTCCGGCGACGAAGTGGCGCTGATGATCAACGGCATGGGCGGCACTCCGATTTCCGAGCTGTACCTGCTCTATGCGCACGCCCACGAGCTGTGCGAGAAGAAGGGCTACAAGATCAAGCGCAACTATGTAGGCGAGTACTGCACCTCGCTCGAAATGGCTGGCTTCTCGCTCACCCTGCTCAAACTCGATCCTGAACTGGAAGCCCTGCTGGCAGCCCCGGCGGAAATCGCCATCCGGGTCTTCTAGGCCAGTAACTGCCTGGGATCAATTAACGGATACTTCTGGAGGTTGGAAAACCAGCCTCCAGAATCGTCCAGGCTAGTAACTACTTAGGCGTGGCGACCTGTCGCGCCTGATCATATTTCCGCCCCAGGAGGTGGTTAATGTCGATTGTTAACGCTAAAGAGATCATGGTCAAAGCCGCAGAAGGCAAGTATGCTGTTGGGGCTTTTAATATCACTAACCTGATCCAGATGGAAGCTGTTGTCCAGGCGGCTGTGGAGAAAAACGCGCCTGTGATTATCCAGACCTCGGTCAAACCCTCCAAATTCTTGGGGCGGGAGGTGCTGGTGGCCATCTACCGCACGCTGGCGGAAGCCGCCCCGATCCCAATCTGCCTGCATCTGGATCATTCCACCGACGTCGAATACTGCAAGCGGTGCGCCGACGCCGGTTATACCAATATCATGATCGACGCCTCGAAGTTGCCTTTTGAGGAGAATATCCGTCAGACCAAAGAGGTGGTCGATTACTGCCATGCCATCGGCGGGATCTCGGTAGAAGGCGAATTGGGTACGGTCGGCGGTGTTGAAGACCAGGTCAAGGTGGCAGAAGATGAAGCCCAACTGGCAAACCCCGCCCAGGCAGTTGAATTTTGTGAGCGCACGGGGGTGGATATTTTTGCACCGGCCATCGGCACCGCCCACGGTGTGTACAAGACCAAGAACCCCAAGGTCGATTTCGAACGTATGGGAACGATCAATCAGTTGCTGAACGGGGACGGCGTTCGCACGCCCCTGGTTGTGCATGGCGGCACCGGCTTACCCGAAGATTACATCGTCAAACTGCTGGCAAGCGGCGGAGCCAAGTTCAACGTCTCCACCGAGCTGAAACACACTCTAATTGATACCACCTTTGAGTATGTTTCAGCCAAACGGGATGAATATGATCCCGGGAAAATCGATGAAGCTGTGAATAAAGCGATCCGTGGCGTGGTGGGGCATTGGATCGACATGCTGGGCAGCGCTGGAAAGGCTTAAGCCTGTAACAGGTCTGGCCTGAGAAACCTAAATCAGGCCAGCCGGCGATCATAAGGAGGCGTCTAGATGACAAAAATCAAGGCCATTTTTTTCGACCAGGACGGCGTCATTATTGACACCGAACGTGACGGGCACCGGGTGTCTTTCAACGAGACCTTTAAAGAGTTCGGCTATGATGTCGAATGGGATGTTGATTACTATCACGAGCTGCTGCAGATCCCGGGCGGCAAAGAGCGCATGAAATATCACTTGCAGAAGCGTGGCTTTGGCAAGCCTGTGGCGGAAGAAGAAGTGGACGACCTGATCAAGGCCTTGCACAAGCGCAAGACCACCCTGTTCATCGAGCTAATCGAAAGCGGCAAGCTCCCGCTGCGACCTGGGATCCACCGCTTTATGCAGGAGGGCATGGCTGCCGGGCTGGTTCTGGGTGTTTGCACAACCTCCAATGAGCGCGCCGCCCATGCGATCGCGTACAATATCCTTAAAGATGTCCAGTTCGAGTTTGTGCTGGCGGGCGATATCGTCAGCAAGAAAAAGCCCGATCCTGAGATCTACAACCTGGCGCTGGAAAAGACCGGTTTAAAGCCTGAAGAGTGTCTGGTGATCGAGGATTCGCACAATGGCGTGCTGGCAGGTAAGGCCGCTGGGATGCATGTGGTCGCCACCACCAATCATTACACTGAAAAAGAAGACCTCAGCGCGGCGGATATCATCGTCAGCTGCCTGGGCGATCCGGATGGCGAGCGGGGCGTGATGACCAAGGGCGACCTCCCCGGTTACGATGGCGTGCTGCACGTGGCGCAACTGATGAAATACTTCGCAGACTAAACAGCATCTGTGCCCGAAAAAAACCGGTAGGGTTATGTTAATCTTACCGGTTTTTGGTTGGCAATTCAGGTGGAAACCCGGTTTATAACAGACGAGGGCGGGAGATTCTACGTAAGACGTCAAGTTTAGCTGCTGCTTTTCCCGGGGAAACGGGACTTAATCCACGCTGGTTGGTTTGCGCAACGCGCGCGTTATCGTCTCCTAATTGCACGTTTCTAGAGTAGTTGCCGCGGCCCTTCCGCAGGCGATTGTACCGGAGCTCGGGAGGGCAAACCAGGCGCTCTGTGAGAGAACGATGTATAATAGTTTTATCGCCGCTGGCTTAACTCATCCGGATTCTGTGAAGCTTTGGATGATTTGTGTTGTTTCTCGAGGCCAGGCGGCGGTCCAATAAACCCCTGCCAGCTGGATGAGGAGCAACCAACGATGTCTGATCCCTCTTTTATGGTTGTGGATCTGAAAAACGATCAAGGCCAGGTTATCGCGGTGATTTCCGTCCCGGTCAAAGCGTTCAAGACCGGCTCGCGCGGCTATTACGCCAATCAGAAGGTCGAAGTCGGCGGCAAGCGCTACCAGGCGCAAATCCAACTGGTTGAAATTGGAAGCAAGAAGGGCTCTGGGACCGGCGATGAGTGAAGGCGCGCCGCGTTATTTCACGCTCGAAGAAGCAAACACCGCTCTTGCGATCATCCGCCCGCTGCTGAGCGAGATCCTGGAGATCCGCCAGATTATCCTGGACCGGCAAAGCGATCTGTGGCCCGTGATCGAGAAATCGCTCGGAAACGGCGGCAGTCGAACCGCCAGCCAGACTGTGCGGGAATTCGAGCGCTTCGACCGGCTGGTGAGGCAGGTCATGGCTACCGGGGCGCTCATCAAAGACATCAACAGCGGCCTGGTGGATTTTCCCGCGCTGCGCGATGGCCGCGAAGTCTATCTGTGCTGGAAGTTCGATGAAGACGGGGTCCGCTTCTGGCACGACGTGGACAGCGGGTTCGCCGGACGCCAGCCCTGGTAAGGCGTTTTTTGGACCGGCAAATGTCAGAACGCCTTTCAGCCGCACTTGACTGGATTCAACAGGCGCACCGCGCCGTAAATGACGGGGGCATTTCGAAGGGCTACGACCTGCTGCGGCGCAGTTGGGCGCCTTCTTACCCCGAAACGACCGGTTATACCATCCCGACACTGTTGAATGCAGCTCAGATCCTGGATCGACCAGACCTGCGCCTGCTGGCGCTCTCGCTGGCTGATTATTTGCTAAAATACGCCACCCCAGAGGGCGGCGTTGTACACTGGCAGGCGAGCGCCGCAGACCAGCCGATTGTCTTTGACACCGGTCAAGTCATCTTTGGCTGGATCGCGGCATTTGACGTTTCGGGAAATCAAGACTATCTCGATGCGGCGATACGGGCGGGGAACTGGCTCTGTGAGATCCAGCACAGCCGCGGTTATTGGGAGCGCCACCAGCACCTGGATCGCATCAAAGTGATCGACACGCGCGTCGCCTGGGCGCTCCTCGAGCTTCACCGGCGCAGCGGCGAAAACCGCTTGCGCGAGGCTGCAACTCGAAATCTCGAATGGGCTGTTTCGCAACAGAACGCGGGGGGGTGGTTCAATTACTGCTCATTTAAGGAGGGCCAGGATCCGATCACCCACACGCTGGCGTACACCGCCGAGGGTTTACTGGAGGGGGGGATGTATCTGGGAGAGGAAAAATATATCGCTTCGGCGACCAAGATGTTGGAGGCTCTTCTCAAAAAACAGCGCCCAGACGGCGCGCTGGCGAGCACTTACGGATCGGACTGGAAAGCAACCAGCCGCTCGAGCTGCCTGACCGGTAATTGCCAGGTCGCGCGCCTGTGGCTGATCCAATATCGTTTGAGCGGCGAGCGGCGGTTTCTGACGGCGGCTCAACACGCGATCAAGTTCGTCGCGGAGAGACAGAATCTCAAAACGACAAATCCAAACATCCGGGGCGGGATTCCCGGCTCGGCGCCTGTTTTCGGTCATTACGAACGATTTAAATACCCGAACTGGGCGGCGAAATTCTTTATCGACAGCCTGATTGCCCTTGACAGCGTGAATGAGGGTCGGGCGCCGGCCCCGTTTGTTGGGTGATATGGCGGCTTTAAACCTGGCGTCTCAATCCGGGCTCAGTTTTTCGAGAGGGTTATACACATGGTGATACTGGCCTGGTTACTGGTCATTGCGTTGCTATTTCCCCTGAGTTATTTATACCTGCTTGCCTTTGGCTCGATGCGCAAACAGCATGCTATAGACAGCGACACGTTCGCGCCGGCGAAATTCTTCATGCTCGCCATCCCGGCTCACGATGAAGAAACGGTGATCGGGGAAACGGTGTCGCAGCTTAAAAGGATAAATTATCCTAAACATTTGTTCGATATCGTCGTTGTCGCAGATTTTTGCACCGACAGGACGGCTGAATTGGCCCGCGAGGCGGGGGCGAAGGTGTACGAGCGGCAAAGTGGGGAGCGGGGCGGGAAGTCCGCCGCGCTGAGCTGGC
>JADYYC010000304.1 GCA_020853835.1 Anaerolineales bacterium | reverse complement strand
TGGTTTCCAATTATTCCAACCTGGTCGCGATCGTCTCCCTGGTGTGGGTGGCGGGCATCTTCGCCGTCATCGGCGGGCTGATGCAGCTTTTCCAGGCTTTCCAACAGCGTTCCGTCTGAAACGGCGCCCCGTTTGGGGCAGTTTAGGACGCATAAACAGACCGGGTCAGCCACCCTGCTGGCCCGGTTTTTGCATCCTTCTATCCGGCGAGGGTGGAGGCTGGGTGCAAGTCTTCTTGCATTCTTGCAAGTTCTGTCCTCTTGTCGACGCGATATAATGTCACAGTAATTAACACGTAAAAGTTAACCGATGTCGAGAGTCAGGTTACCTTTTCCCCTCCGGATTGCCATTTTCTACACCATCCTGGGCGTGCTCTGGATCACCTTATCGGACAGGTTGGTGTTCTACTTGTTTCCCAACGCCGCCATCCTGACTGTCGTCCACACTTACAAAGGCCTGGTTTTCATCTTTATGACCAGCCTGCTGCTCTACGCCCTGCTCAAGCGCGAGGTCGAAATCCGTACCCAGGCCGAGCAGAATTACCAGAATATCGTCAAGAACGCCGTGGTAGGTTTCTTCCAGGCCGGCCTCGACGGGCGTTTTATCAACGTCAACCCGGCGATGGCAGGCATCTTCGGCTACGACGCCCCCGAGCAGATGCTGCACGAAGTGACGCACTTCACCGACCAGATCCTTCTCGACGCGGTCGAAAGGCAACACATGGTAGAGCTGCTCAACGGCGTCGGCGCGGTCAACAATTACGAATGCCGTATCCATCGCCGGGATGGACAGACAGCCTGGACGAGCGTCACCGTCCGGCTGGTGCGCGATCAAAACGGGAAGACGCTTTACTTCGAGGGCTTTGTCCAGGACATCACCGGGCGCAAACACACCGATGAAATCGAGAAAGCGATGTTCGAGATCGCCCAGGCGGTGATCTCGACCCGCTCGCTGGACGAGCTCTACGCCTTCATCCACAGCGCGCTGGCAGAGATCATCCCCGCCGAGAATTTCTACATTGCCCTGTACGACCGCGACGACAACCTGCTCACCTTCCCCTATTTCGTCGACCAGTTCGACCAGCCCGCATCGCCCAAAAGGCCCGGGCGCGGCCTGACCGAATATGTGCTCCGCAGCGAAGCGCCCCTGCTGGCGTCGCCGGAGGTCTTTAAAGACCTGATCGAGCGCGGCGAGGTCGAGATGATCGGGGTGGATTCGATCGACTGGCTGGGCGTGCCACTGCGCATCGGCGAGCGCGTCATCGGCGTGATGGTGGTTCAGTCCTACACCGAAGAGACCCGCTATGGCGCGGAAGAGCGGGACATCATGAACTTCATCTCCGCCCAGGTCGCGCTGGCTATCGAGCGCAAGCGCGCCGAGAGCGCCCAGCAGGAGAGCGAGGCGCGCTACCGCGGGTTGGTGGACAACTCGCCGATCGGCATCCTGGTGTACTGCGATGATCTCGTCGTGTTTGCTAACAGCTCGTTTTACAAGATGCTGGGGATGGAGCGCCCCGAACAGGTGCTGGGGCGCCTTTTTACCGATTTCATCCACCCCGACCAGTTGCCAAAGACCCTGGAACGCTCGAACCGCTTGTTGCAGGGTCAACCGGTGCAGTACCCGGTCGAAAACGTGTACGTGCAGCTCGATGGCGCCTCGGTGCCGGCCGAAGTGGTGGCGGTGTCCACCACTTACCAGGGCCGCCCCGCCGTGCAGGTGATGCTCACCGATTTGCGCGAGCGTCAGAGCGCCCAGAGGGCGCTCCAGCGCCAGTTCCGCGAGATGAGCGTGCTGCACGAAGTGAGCGAAGCCTGCGCCACCGTGGCCGACCTGGATAACCTGTTCACCAAAGTCACCCAGATCATCGCCAGAGCGCTTTACCCCGATAACTGCGGCGTGATCCTTGTGAACGCGGCTGAGCAGGTCTGGTACTCTCACCCCTCGTATCACGGCGTCGATCGGGAGACTCAATTCTTGCGCCACCAGCTTTCTGAAGGGGTGATTGGGAAGATGATCGCCAGCGCCCGCCCGATCAGGGTGGGGGACGTGCGGAGCGTGGCGGATTTTCTCGGGTCGACCGCCGGCGTCCTTTCCGAGATGGCGGTGCCCGTCTTTGTGGACGGACAGATTTTTGCGGCGATCAACGCCGAGAGCCGCCAGCCCGATGCTTTCAGCGAGCACGATGAGCGGCTGCTGACCACGATCGCCGACAGCCTGGCGACAGCCATCCAGAAAATCCTGTTGCTGCACAACGAACAGCTCCTGCGCCGGCAGGCGGAACTGCTGCGCGAGGCCACGCTGGCGCTGAGCAGTCCGCTCGACCTGAACACCCGCCTGGAAGTCATCCTGGATAAGCTGAGCCTGTTTGCCTCATTCGACAGCGCCTCCATCATATTGGAAGACCTGGACGACATGCTGATCGTGGCGGGGCGCGGCTTCCCTGAAGGGGTGGAAGTCGTCGGCACGCGGATGCAGTACACCGATAAGTGGATCGAGCTGATCCAGTTGCAGCAGCCCATCGTCTTCCCCGACGCCCAGGCAGACCCGCGCTTCGTACCAATCCCAGGCACCGAATATATTCGCGGCTGGATGAGCATCCCGCTGGTGGCATACGACCGCGTGATCGGTTTTATCAACCTGGACAGCCGCCAGCCGGACGCCTATACCGAGGCGCAGGCCGCGTTAATTCAGACCTTTGCCAACCAGGCGGCGGTCGCCATCGAGAACGCCCGCCTGTACGAAGCCGAACAGCGCCGGCGCAAAGATAACGCCCGCCTGCTCGATGAGCTGCAGATCAACACCTTCGAGCTTTCGATGGCTTATGACAAAACCCTGGAGGGTTGGGCGCGCGCCCTCGAGATCCGCGACCGTGAGACTTCGGGTCACACCCGCCGCGTAACCGAGCTCACCATCCGCCTGGCCCGGCGTTTCGGCATCAACGACGAAGAGATCCCCCACCTGCGGCGCGGGGTGCTGCTGCACGATATCGGCAAGATGGGCATCCCCGACAGCATCCTCAAAAAGACCGGGCCGCTCACCAGCGAAGAGTGGGGCGAGATGCGCAGGCACCCGCAGTACGCGTTCGACCTGCTCCATCCCATCGCCTACCTGCGCCCCGCGCTCGACATCCCTTATTGCCATCACGAGAAATGGGATGGCAGCGGCTATCCGCGCGGTCTGAAGGGCGAGGATATCCCGCTCCCGGCGCGCATCTTTGCCGTGGTGGACGTGTGGGACGCGCTGCTGCACGAGCGCCCCTACCGCAAAGCCTGGAGCCTGAGCGAGACGCTCGCCCACATCAAACGCCTGAGCGGGTCGGCCTTCGACCCCGAGGTGGTAAAGGTTTTCCTCGAATTGGTCGAAGTCCTGGACTGACACCCGCGAAACGGCGCAAAAACCTATTCCTGCTCGTTGTCGTCCTTTCCCCTGCGCAGGAGGAGGTAGACGACGATCGCCACACCCCCCACCAGCCCCATTAGCGTAGGGATTAAAAGCAGCACGATAACCGCCAATTCAACAATCCCAATACCCATCGCGCCTCCTTCG
>JADYYC010000303.1 GCA_020853835.1 Anaerolineales bacterium | reverse complement strand
CAGTCTTTGGCTCGCCTCGACGGCGTCGGTGTTTGATATGCTTCTGATAGCCTTGCTCCGTTACAAATTGATGGACATCGGGATAATCATAGCCTTTGTCAGCACACAAATGTTGATCCGAAGTCGGGCGTTTGAGCAGCACATGGATCACAAGATCATCCAGCGACCACTTATCATGTTGGTTTGCGCCGGTAATCCATATGGATAAAGGAGCACCCCGTTGATCCACCAGGATATGAATTTTGCTCCCTTTCTTCGCCCGATCGGTCGGATTAGCGCCTGTATCACTGCCGCCCAACGGAGAAGCACAGGATCGGCTGTCTACTGCTTGCCATTTCCATTGGATATGCCGTTTTCGACCATAAAAACGCAGCATCGAGCGAAATATCTGTTCCCAGATGCCTGCTTGTTGCCAGGTTTGAAATCGTTCGTGCAGCACACTGCTCGAAACACCAAACCAGGTGGTGTCGATAGCTTTCCATTGGCAGCCTGTCCACAGGATGAACCACAAACCGTTCATGACGGCTCGGTTCGGTTTTCGACTTCGCCCAGGGCCGGTCTGACGAATTGGTTTGGGAAGGTGCTGTTTCGCAATGCGCCACACCGAACGCGGCACTTTACGATAGTTCGGGCTTTTCGGTTTTGTGGTATTCTTTTTCACGACGTACCTCGGCTAGTTTTGGTTTGGAGAAACCGTATTCTAAGCCGGGTACGTCTTTTTGTTTACCCTTTTTCTATTTTCGGATAGGTTCTAAAGTCATGCGCTGGCTAAATACAGCCTGTATCTTATGCCTGTTCCTGATCCCCAGCATCGACGCCCGCCAAACCGGCTCCGAGCACGCCGGTTGGGAGCCATTGGCCGAGGGGATTTCGTATCGGGAATACTTCCTGCCGGGCCCGAACCACGTCTACGTCACCCGCCTGGAGCGATCCAACCCGAACGTCATTATCGAAACCAGTCTTGCTAATGGAACCCTGGGGGGCGGGCTGGAACCGTTGAGCAGCCAGGTGGAGCGCTACGATGGTTCGCTCATTTATCACGATGGCGGCTGGGGTGAGACCTACCAGGTGGCCGCGGCGGTCAACGGCGGTTTTTTTGACCCGAACACAGGCGGTCTGTCGAACGGCATGATCCATTCCGGCTGGTATGCGCGGCGGTTTGAAGACCGGCAGACGGTGGGGGGGTTCTTCTGGCGCCTCGACCACGCCGCGCTGATCGCGGAGTGCATCGTACAGCCGCCCGGCAAACAACGGGTCGTCCTCCTGGAGAGCAGCCGCTCGATCGTCTTCGACGGGATCAACACCGCCCGCGGGGAGGATCAGTTGATCATTTACACCCCTCAGATCGGGCCGGCGACCCCTCCGTCAGAACCAGGAGGGACTGGCCTGGAAGTCCTGGTGGAGGTCGAACGACCGTTGACCGCGCTGGCCGGTTCGGAGCCGGTCCGTGGCACGGTGCGGGCGCTTCAAGACCACCTCGGCGGGACGAACCTGCCCTTTGACCACATCGTGCTTTCGGCGACAGGGCGGGCGGCGGAATTGATGGCCGGCAACTTCCCACCCGGGACGAGGATCGGGGTGGAGTTCGAAATCCGCCACCTGGGTCAGGGCTGCCGTGAGGAAAACAAGGCCGATCTCTATGGCGTTTCAACCGCGCTGGGGGGCGGGGATGTGTTTTTGCGGGCGGGCGCCGTCATACCCTTGAGCGACCTGGGCGCGGTGCTGCGCAACCCGCGCACAGCCGTCGCGCTGGATGATCGCTATGTTTATTTTATCGTCGTCGATGGCCGGGACAAGCTGCGCAGCCTGGGGATGAGCATGGTCGAACTGGGCCTTTTCGCCAAGCTGCGCCTGGGGGCTGCCTGGGCGCTGGCGCTGGACGGCGGCGGCTCCTCCACCATGGTTGTGAGAGGCGAGGTGGTAAACCACCCAAATTCTGAGACCGTGGTGCAGGCAAAACAGGAAAAGACCCCCCGCGGCGTCGCCAACGGCTTGATGATGGTCGTCCTCCAGCCGGAACAGCGCTCGACCCGCTACCAGCCGGGAGAACAGCTATCGATTGGGACGGCTGGCGAGGCAAACCTGCGCACCGGGCCGGGGACGAATTACCTCCTTCGCAGCGTGCTTGCTCCGGGCAGTTCTGGAGTTGTGCTTGATCATCCTTTGAACGGTGTTTATGCTAACGGTCACTACTGGTGGGAGGCAGCCTTCGATGAGCACGAAGGCTGGGTGAGCGAAGCGGTTCTCGCCGCCGGGTCGTAAGACTTTTGCAGGACGAGCATCGTCAGGACGTCAGGAGGGCTCAAGATGAATTTCGATCTGAACGAGGAACAGCGCATGTGGCGCGCAACCGTGCACGATTTTGTGGCTCGGGAGGTCAAACCTCAAGCGCGCGAAGTGGATGAGGAAGCGCGCTTCAACTGGCCGGCTGTGCGCAAGATGGGACCGCTGGGGCTGTTGGGGCTGAACGTTCACGAAGCCTATGGGGGCGCGGGTGTGGACCCGCTCTCCGCCGCGATCGCCATCGAAGAGCTGGGGTGGGGCTGTGGCAGCACGGCGCTCGCGATCTCAGCCCACAACGGGCTGGGCTGCGCCCCGCTGACGCTGTTTGGCACGCCTCAGCAGCAGGAAAGGCACCTGCCCTCGGTCGTTTCGGGCCGGGGCGGGCTGGCGGCGCTCGCCCTCACCGAACCGGGGGCGGGCTCCGATCTGCGCGGCGGCGTCGTGACGCGCGCCGAGCTTCGGGATGGAAACTGGGTCATCAACGGTTCTAAGATGTGGTGCACCAACGCCAGCCTGGCTGAGTTCATCGTCACGCTGGTGCGCACCCGGCCCGGCAGCGGCTCTGACACGCTGAGCCTGCTGATCGTGCCCCAAAACGCCCCAGGGCTGCACATCGGTCCGCCCGAGAAAAAAATGGGCTTGCAAGGCTCGCCCACCCACGCCCTGACGTTCGAAAACGTGGCTGTCCCGGCGGATCATCTGCTCGGCGCAGAGGGCCGGGGTCTGGCGCAGACGCTTGAAATCCTGGATGGCGGGCGGATCGGCATCGGCGCGCTGGCGGTCGGTCTGGCTCAATCGGCGTTCGAAGACGCGGTTCGCTATGCGCGCCAGCGCGAAGCGTTCGGGCGGCCGATCGCCGATTTCCAGGCGATCCAATGGATGCTCGCCGACGCGGCGACGGAGATCCACGCCGCGCGCCTGATGGTTTACCAGGCCGCCTGGCTGAAATTCGCGGGGCGTGATTTCGCTCAAGAGGCGTCGATGGCGAAGTTGTTTGCGACTGAGATGGCGGAGCGCGTCTGTCGCAACGCCATTCAGATCCACGGCGGCTATGGCTACAGCCGGGAATTTCCGGTCGAGTTGACCTATCGCGACGCCCGCTTGATGACCATTGGCGAGGGGACGAGCGAGATCCAGCGCCTGGTTATCGCGCGGGCTGTCCTGAGCGGTCTATAAATACAGCTGGTTGTTCAGGGGATGCGGCTGCCGGGCGCGGCCGCGCGCGTTCAGGCCGGTTGGTGACTGCCTTCGGCTTCCGGGTCTTCGCGCAGCAGTTGGACGGCGTGCGCCAGCGCCGGCTGGATGACCTGGAGGTTCTCAAGCGCCCCTTTGGGGCTGCCCGGCAGGTTCACGATCAGGGTGCGCTTGCGAATTCCCGCCGCGCCGCGCGAGAGCATGGCATGCGGCGTGACCTGCATGCTGGCGGCGCGCATGGCTTCTGCCAGCCCGGGCGCGGGGCGCTCGATGACCGATGTGGTTGCTTCTGGGGTTATGTCGCGCGGCGCAAAACCTGTCCCGCCGGTGGTCAAGAGGACGTCCAGGTCGCCGGCGTCGGCCCACTCAGCCAGCAGGTTCGCAATCGTCTCATACTCATCGGGGATAATGAGCGCTTTGACGACCGCCCAGCCGTTGGCTTCGATCGCCCCTCTGAGCGCCGAGCCAGACAGGTCGGGGCGTTCCCCCCGTGCCGAGCGGTCAGAAATCGTGAGGATGCCAAATCGCAGGTTCATCGGCGCAGTTGACGAGGGTCAGGATTTCAAAGGTCCTTGGCGTAGGTGTAGAGATCCATTAATTCCCAACCGTGATTTTCATAATACTGGATCGCGGTGTGATTGTCTTTTGTGACCAGCAGATAATAGCGGATGCAGCCCTTCATCCGCAATCGTTTTTCCAATTCTTCGACCAACAGGGTTGCCAGCCCCTGTTTCCTGTATTCGAGCGCAACCGCCAGGTGATACATCATCCCGCGCCGGCCGTCAAAGCCGCCCATCACCGAGCCGATGACCTTTCCCTGGTGTTCCGCAAGCAGGAAAAGGTCCGGATCGCGCTGGACCTTTTTCTGAATCTCCTCCAGCCTGTCTGACCGCCGGATCTGGATGCCCTCGCCAGCGGCCTGCCATAGCGCAATAACGGCCGGGTAATCCTGCGGAAACACAAATTCGCGGATCGAGAATAAATGCCTGGCGTCAGTATCGGGCTGGTCGGACATGCGGGCTCGTAAGGGCGGTTTGAGGTGCGCCGGTTATTCGTCTTCCTGCCCCACGAGCTGTTTCCAGGGACCGTGTATCCCGTCTTCTGTTACGCCGAAGTAATAGCGGTACCTGCCATCATTCTTTTCGATCAGGTCATAGCGGTTGATATTTCCCTGCTTGTTGCGGGAGATCAAACCAAACTTTCCTTGCCATTGGATGTGGCTTTGGGCGGGGTTGGAGGGCAGTTTTTCGAATGCGGTGATGGCGTAATGCCAGAGCCGCCGGGCCGACTTGAGCGTGACGTTTTTGACCACGTTGTTGTTGCGTAGGTCGCGCATCGTGTAATAACGCTCGTCCGCGCGCGTCTCGACCTGCATGATCTCGACCCCGGTTCGGGGCGCGGTTTCCATGACTTCGTCTTCGACCAGGGCGGGCAGCAGCGGGCCTGGCTCTCCTGCCACAGGCCGGGCGTTTTCCACCTGTGTCTCGACTGGCTGCGAGGGAAGGCCGCGCATGACCAGCCCCACAATCTCGTCGCGCACCGCCAGAACGGTCTCCGATTCGGAACGCACGTATACTTTGTTGTCATCCACGGCATAGGGCGGGTCGTCGCCGCGCCTGACAAGCACCACGATGATCTTTTTGCCATTGGTCTCGTGCACATCCAGCGAAATCGGGGGCGGCGGGCTGATGCGGTTGATGAGCTCTTTTTCAAGCTGGCTCAGTGATTTTTCGGCGTCCGGAATGCCCGGGATGGGTTTGCGCGGGTCGTCCGAAAGGCCGATGAACAGCGAGCCTCCGTTGGTGTTCGCCAGCGCGCAGGCATCGGCGATGATCGCATAGCGCTTTCCGCCCCGGATCGTCATATTCTCGTGGAAGTCTTGGACGATGTTGACGCCTTCTTCCTGGGCGGCGCGGATGAAGTCGAAAGCCGGCTCAGCCGACTGGCGATGGGGGCGTGTGCGGGCGAAGTCGTTGCTGATAAACAGTTCGCGCAGGGCTTCGAAGGTTACTTCAGGAAGAAGCACATCGGTGGTGCGCTCGCCGACGCCCAGGTTCTTCTTTCGGGCCGGGTCGCTCGTCAACCGGTGCGCGTCGGAGCCCTGTATACAGTGCATGCGGCGCGGATATTCCGGCTTGCTGCCGTTGAAGAAGGCCGCGGTGCTGTGTTTACCCTTGTTCTCGAGATCGGTGACTTCGAGAGCGTGCAGGTGCGGATCCTGAGTGTAGGCGATCTTTGTCTGTCCGCCAAGCGGGAAGCCGCGCATCGCTACGCCGTTGCTCGAGTTGGCATGCGCGGCAATCGCCAGGCCCCCCGCTTCATTGATCGCTCGGTAGACGGTCAATACGTCGGTCGAAGCTCCAATGGTGGCGGAGCCCTCGTCGAGCTGGTCGGGAGGGATGTTTAGGTCGAGCAGCAAGTGTTCGATATCCCGCACCGGCTTTGTAGGCGGAAAGATGCCTAAGATGTGAAAGCCAAACGTGGCGGTGAATTCGAAACCGGGCAAGACCAGTATCTTATTGAGCAAGCGGCGATATTCTGTCAGGCGGGCCTTTTCTTCCGGCATGATGCGTTTCAGTTTTTCCAGTAATTCCAATTGATCGATTTCGTCTTGCATCTGGCGATGGCCCGCAATTGTGTTGTGATCGGTAAAGGATATGATCGCCAGCCCGCGCGCTTCCGCCCGGTGCAGGATGTCGATAAATGTCACTTCCGGCTGTTGATAATCGCTCGAGGCCGGGGTGTGGAGATGTAAGTCGATCGTACACCACTGCATGGATGTACGGCTACGTGTTTTCTTCATAGTTCACTCTCTTGATTAATCAATCGCTTTCAGTCCCAAGCGTCCGGCGAATGGTTTTCACCAGATCGTCCGGCATGTAGGGCTTGAGGATAAAAGCGTTTGCGCCCTCTCTCAGGCAGCGCTCGTTGAAATCCATTCCTGACGTCATCACCACGCGCAGCTCTTTCAACTCGGAGTCTCCCCGCATTGCCGCTAACAGGTCAAACCCATTGACCTGGGGCAGGTAGACATCGAGCAGCACGATATCCGGCATCTCACGGCGGATGTTTGCAACGACTTCGTCCAGTTTTTCTTCCTTATTCTGGAGCATCACTTCAAACCCTTCGAATTGCAGGTAGGTTTGAAGCAAAGCCTGCATGGTGAGGTCGTCTTCAATCAGGAATATCTTGGCTGCCATGAGCAGGGGCCTCCTGGTGGGATTGTTCGGCTTCGGGCTGAGGCGCCAGGGCAATTTGGAGCGCCTCGTCCACGGTTTCGATGAATTTGAATTCGAGCTGGTTCCGTACTTCGTCCGGAATTTCGTCCAGATCCGCCTGGTTGAGCAAGGGCAGGATGACCGTCTTGATGCCAGACCGGTGCGCCGCCAACACTTTTTCCTTGATGCCCCCGACCGGGAGCACCTGGCCTCTGAGTGTGATTTCACCCGTCATGCCCACATCGTGCCGCACCGGGCGCCCGCTGATAAGCGAGATCAGCGCCATCGCAATGGCGACGCCGGCCGACGGCCCGTCTTTGGGCTGCGCCCCGGCTGGGATGTGCAGGTGAATGTCCGCATCATCGTAAAATTCTGGGTCAAGCCCGAGGGATTCGGCTTTGGATCGCACAAAAGAAAGCGCGGCCCGGGCTGATTCCTGCATCACATTGCCAATCGAACCGGTGATCTGAAAACCTTTGCTGCCTGGCATCTTGGTAGCTTCGATGAAGAGAACATCCCCACCAAACGGCGTCCAGGCCAGGCCGGTGGCAACACCAGGAACTGAAGTTCGATGGGCGATTTCTTCATCGCTGAAAAAGCGCTGTTTGCCGAGCAGGTCAGTCACCTGGTCGGGGGTGATCTCAATCGATGCGGTTTTGCCTTCCGCGATCTGGGTGACCACCTTGCGGCAAATCGAGCCGATCTCGCGCTCCAGGTTGCGCACTCCAGCCTCGCGGGTGTAGGCGCGGATGATGCGGCTCAGCCCTTCGTCGGGGAAATGCACTTCCTGGGGGCGCAGACCGTTCTCCTTAAGCTGGCGCGGGATTAAGTAACCCTTTGCAATGGCGATTTTCTCCCGCTCGGTGTAGCCGGAGAGGTTGATGATTTCCATGCGATCCCGTAATGGAGCCGGGATGGGTTCGAGCAGGTTGGCTGTGGTGATGAACATGACCTGCGAGAGGTCGAACGACACCTCGAGGTAATGATCTCGAAACTCGGAGTTTTGTTCTGGGTCTAGCACTTCGAGCAGCGCCGAGGCGGGGTCTCCATGAAAATCAAACACCAGCTTATCCACTTCGTCCAGCATGAACACCGGGTTGCGGCTTTCGATGCGCCGGATCGCCTGCAGGATGCGCCCCGGCATAGCCCCGATATATGTGCGCCGGTGACCGCGTATCTCGGCCTCGTCCCGCATCCCCCCCAGCGAGATGCGCACAAATTTCCGACCCAGAGCGCGCGCAATCGAGCGCCCCAGCGAGGTTTTCCCCACCCCCGGCGGGCCAACAAAGCAAAGGATGACCCCCTCGCGCACGCGGCGGATTTCGTCTTCATCTTCGCTTTGCAGCTCTTCGCTGCGCTCCTGGCGTAATTTCCGCACCGCCAGGTATTCGAGAATGCGCTCTTTCACGTCTTTGAGCCCGAAATGATCCATGTCCAGCACCTGGCGGGAGTGGACGATGTCCAGATTATCGGGGGTGATCGTAGACCAGGGCATCGATACCAGCCAGTCCAGGTATGTGCGGATAACCCCATACTCTGCCGCAACGCTTGGCAGCCTGCTCAGGCGGTCCAGCTCGCGGCGGGCCTGTTTTTCCGCTTCCTCGGTCATGCCCGCTGCATCGATTTTCTGCCTGAACTCTTCCACCTCCGCAGCCTGCTCGTCGGCTTCGCCCAGCTCTTTCTGGATGGCTTTGAGCTGTTCGCGCAAAAAGTATTCACGCTGGACTTTGTCGATTTCGGAGCGCGCTTCGTTCTGGATCTTCTGCCCCATCTCCAGCACTTCGACTTCGTGTGCGAGGATGCCCACCAGCCTATGCAGCTTGGCTGCGGTGGAGTCGAGCTCCAGCAGGTTTTGGGCATCTTCGAGGTCCATGCGCTGGAAATTGGCAATCGTGTAGACGGTCTGGAGAGGGTCCTCGATGGACAGCACCGACGCAACCAGCTCGCGCGGCACGGAAGGCACCATCTCTGCAATGTGCTCAAACTGGCCGCGCGCGTTGCGCGCCAGGGCTTCGAGCTCCAATCCTTCCTCGATTGTCTCGGGGATCACCTCGATTCTGGCTTTTAGATAGGGCTCCTCCTGGAGGAACTCAGCCAGGTGGCAGCGCGCCAGCCCCTGTACCACCAGGCGGATGGTGTTGTCTGGCGCTCGGAACATGCGATGGATCATCGCGACGGTTCCGATATCGTAAAGGTCGTCTGGCCCCGGGGTTTCGAGGTCGGGGCTGCGCGAGGTAACCAGGGCGATCAACCGCTCATCGCCCGACATGACGTCATCCACAAGCCGGATGGAGCGCGACTGTCCAATGGTCAGAGGCACGGCGGTCTGGGGGAAGACGACCAGGCCGCGCAGCGGTAAAACGGGCAGTATGCGCGGGATTTGATCCTCATCGCCAACCGGCGTAGCCCGGTCCGATTCTGCGGCTTCCCCGTCCAGGACTCTGGGAATGATGGGTTGGGCGATTAATTCTTCCATTGTCGCTTGTTCTTCGTACAGCCAGTTCAGCATTTCCAGGAGGTTAGCATTCCAGCGTGTTGCAGGCATCCAGGTTCCTTGACAGAGCGTTACTCGGAGAATGTGATCTGGCGTGGGCGCGCCTTTGGCAGAGAGATCACCAGGAATCCGTTATCGTAAAGCGCTTCTACGCGGTTCGAGTCGATGAAATAAGGCAGCTCGATCGAGAGCATAAATTCCCCAAAGCGAATTTCCATTTGATGAAACGCCCGCCTCTCAGAAAGGTCCTGCCGGACGCCCCGGATCAGGAGCTCGCGGCCGTTGAGTTCAACGCTAAAGTTGTCCTCGCGCATCCCGGCTGCTTCGACCCGCACCATGATCGAATCTTCGGTTTCGAACACATCTGTGGGTGGTCTCCAGGGAGAGTGCATCAACAGCCGCCAGTGGTGCGAGGTTGGTTCGAAGGCATCGGTATCCGAATACCTTTCGGGATCATTTTTATTATAGCTTTCTGGCATCAATTTGCTCCTGAATATATCAAATAACCTCGGGCGTCTTGAAGACTGTGCCAGGTGTCATCGTGTCCCCTGATTGTCTTTTTCCTCTGAACGACCAAAAAGCACAGACAGAATGGCGCCCCTGGCGGGATTCGAACCCACAACCAACAGCTTAGAAGGCTGCTGCTCTATCCATTGAGCTACAGGGGCGAAAAGTAGTTTAATCCAGGCATGGGCGAAGCCCCTTGTATACGCGCGGCCCAGACAATGTCTTCAATAATAAGTTAGCGTCTCTGCCAAGCTCTTCAGCCAGTTCGAGGGGCGACATCGGCGTGTTGCCATTCGCAAGAAACAGGCGAAACACCGAATCAACCAGGGTGCTGTGTTGGGTGATAAAGGATTGCTGCTTTGCACAGTGTGTGATGAGCACATTCTGCAATCCATCCACGCGCTGCACTTCGGCTGTTTCCGGGTCGATCCAATCCACGAGGCTGAACAGATCCACGCTCGCCAGAGAGACTTGATGTTCAGGGCACAAATAACCTCTGAGGTAGACTCGCCAGTCCCGGTCATTTTGGCTCCACCAATCGAAGTCAATATGGTAACGTGTATGGATGGTTGGTTTTACCAAACTGATGCGTTTGAATTCCGTCAAGTCGGTCCTCCGGCGATGATTTTACTGGAGTTTGGGAAATTTGCGCCAGCAAATCAATCGTAATCGGTTTCGCTCAACCGATAGTGTAAATCTCCAACGTGTATAAACGAAGGTCGAGAATTCAGCAGCGCCATGATCGGCCCCGGCGGGCACCTGCGCACAACGTTGATAGCCGAGTAGAGTTCGGTGAAGTGGACATGGCTCTGGGGGTTCAGCCGGGCCAGGTCTCGCACCGTGTTCACGACCAGTTTCTCAAAAGGCGGCTGATCCCGTGGCGGGCTCAACCAGTTTTGGTCCAGCGAGGTCTTCTCAGGGATCGCGATAGCCATCCGCTCGTCAACCGGCGTGGCGATGATCTGCTTGAGCATTGCAAATACGATGCCGCCATCGGAGCCCACAAGCAGGGTGCGGATCCATTCCCGGCTGGGGCGGTGGTTATCTGCGTGGACGATCACCTCTCCGGGGTTGCTGCCGCGCCTCACATGAATGATGCTGCCGGGTATCACGCCGTGTTCATCGTACCATTGTTCCAGGCCGTAAACGTAACATTGCTCCCTCACCACCCAGCCCGGAAATTTCTCATTTGTTTCGCCATCCACGAGCATAAAGCGCACTCTGGGAGCTTCATACGCGGTGGGGAATAAGGGCCTGGTCTTTGCCGAGAGAGGCAGCGTGCCCGATCGCCAGTGCGGGAAGATCAACCGCACCTCGACCTCGTCCAATTGCTGGAAGCGCCCCTTGATCGGAGACAGTTCGTCGTCGAGCGATTGCTCCAGCGCCTGCATCTCGGCGGTTAAGAGGCCTGGATCGTAATCGATGGGGGTATAGCGCAGGAAAACCGGGGTCTGGATTACCTCTTGCGGCTCGAGCCTCTTCAAAAACCAGAGCACGTCGCCGGTCGGCCCTACTTCGTCAAACCGCTCATCTTCCTGAAGCGCCTGATCCATTGAGAACTCAAGCAGCTTCGGATTGACGTCTGTCTCGATCTCGATCTGATCGAGCAAGCCCGAGGTGGGCAGCGGACCACCCCCGGCGATATCCAACACCGCCTCAGCCAGGTTGAGATGCCCCGCATTAATATTGATCAATAATGCGCGTGGGAACCAGCGCCCGGTGATGTTCACAAAGCCCGGATTTGTGGAGAGCTCATCCTCCAGGGCCTTTAGCAGGTCTTCCTCGTAGATTTTGAGCACCGTGGCGGCGTCCAGATGATTGGACT
>JADYYC010000302.1 GCA_020853835.1 Anaerolineales bacterium | reverse complement strand
GGAACGGCAGCGCGCCCGTGGCGAGCTCGAAGAGCAGCACGCCGAGCGAGTAGACGTCGCTGCGACCGTCGGTGGCCTGTCCCAGCGCCTGTTCGGGCGACATATAAGCCGGCGTGCCCATCGAAGCTCCGTCCTGAGTGACGATCCCGCCCTGGGCGAGCTTGGCCAGCCCCAGGTCGGTGATGACCGGGCGGTAGGGCAGCCCATCCGAAGCCTCCGGTTCGATCATGATGTTGCCGGGTTTGATGTCGCGGTGGAGCACGCCCTGTTTGTGGGCGTAGCCGAGGGCGAGCGCCACCTGGCGGATCAACCCGGTCGCCTCGTCGAGCAGGATCCAACTGCCCTGCGCGCGCATGTCGCGCAGCATTTTTTCGAGGTTGTCGCCGGGGATGAACTTCATCACGATGTAGATGTGCTGGCGGTCCTGGCCGAAATCGTACACCTGGACGATGTTGGCGTGGTCGAGGCGCGCGGCGGTGCGGGCTTCCTGCAGAAAGCGCTCCTGGAAGCTCTGGGCGCGCGCATAGTGCGCGTGCATGACCTTGATGGCGACGTCGCGCTGCAGGGTGATGTCGTGGGCTTTGTAGACGGCCCCCATCCCGCCCTCGCCCAGCAGGCTGATGATCTTGTAACGATTGAGTATCTGACCGACAAGCTGTTCCATCCCGGTTTACCCTGTTCCCTTAAGACGGTGTTTGGGCGAAATTGGTTTCATTTCGCTGGTTAAAAGAGTATAACCCAAGACAAATGGAAAATAAAGTGAGCGCCTCGCGTCGCTGCGTGGGTGTTTTGCGCCCGAAGCAGTCCCCCCGGATAGCGGGCGGGGAGATTGCTTCAGCCCAAAAAGCGGGCTTCGCAATGACGGTCTGTGCGATTACAGACGAGGGCCAAGACTTCCGAAGTCTCACAGACTTCGGAAGTCTGAGCGCGGAGCCAAGGGCATCGCGTCACTGCGAGGGCGTTTTACGCCCGAAGCAGTCCCCCGGATGGGCCGGCAGGGAGATTGCTTCAGCCCAAAAAGCGGGTTTCGCAATGACGGTTTGTGCTATTACAGACGAGGGCCAAGACTTCCGAAGTCTCACAGACTTCTGAAGTCTGAGCGCGGAGCCAAGGGCATCGCGTCGCTGCGAGGGCGTTTTATACCCGAAGCAGTCCCCCCGGATGGCGGGCATGGAGATTGCTTCAGCCCAAAAAGCGGGCTTCGCAATGACGGTCTGTGCGATTACAGACGAGGGCCAAGACTTCCGAAGCCTCACAGACTTCGGAAGTCTGAGCGCGGAGCCAAAGGCATCGCGTCACCGCGAGGGCGTTTTACGCCCGAAGCAGTCCCCCCGGATGGCGAGCGGGGAGATTGCTTCAGCCCAAAAAGCGGGCTTCGCAATGACGGCTCGTCAGTCCGAGCGCTGGGTGATCTCGTACAACTCATCGTAGAGCGGGCGCAGGCGCGCGTACATGTTCAAGTAGACCCGCTGGTAGAGGTCGTTGTACACGGCGTGGGCAGCCGGGTCGGGCTCGAAGGCCTGGCCGGGGTGAGTCATGCGCTGCACGGCGGTCTCGAAATCGGGGTGCAGGCCCAGCCCGACCGCGGCGTCGATCGCGGCGCCCAGCCCGGAGGCCTCGTAGGTGTGGGCGCGGCTGGTGGGCAGCCCGAAGATGTCGGCGGTGATCTGCATCGCGGTGTCGCTTTGACTGCCGCCGCCGGCGATGCGCAGCTCGCGCACCGGCTGTCCGGCGCGATGGGCGGTGCGGTCGGCTCCCTCGCGCAGGGCATAAGCCAGGCCTTCGAGGATGGCGCGGTAGAGGTGGGCGCGGGTGTGGCTGTCGCTAAAGCCGATCACCGCTCCCTTAGCCTCCGGCCCCGGCACTTTGAGCCCCGGCGACCAGTACGGCTGCAGCACCAGCCCGTCCGAACCAGGCGGGACCTGGCGCACCAGGCGCTCCAGGAGCGCTTCGGGCTCCTCACCCTGTTCCTCGGCCAGGCGCAGCTCGGGGTGGCCGAACTCCTGCTTGAACCAACTCACCATCCAGAAGCCGCGGTAGACCTGGACTTCGAGGCTGTAGGCGCCCGGCACAGCCGCCGGATAGGGCGGGATGAGCGGAATGACCTCGATGTAGCGGCGGTGGGTGGTGTTGATCGTGGCGGTGGTGCCATAGCTCAGGCAGCCGATCTCAGGGCTCAGGCAGCCCGCCCCGATCACCTCGCAGGCTTTGTCGGCCGCGGCCGCGATGAGCGGCAGCCCGGCGGGCAGGCCGGTCTGTTCCGCCGCGGCGGGGGTGATCTCGCCGAGCCGCGCCGCGGGCGGGACCAGCTCGGTCAGCATCTGCGGGCGGACCGGGAGCACCTGCCATTTCCAGTCCCACCTGCTCGCCCAGCGCAGGTTTTTGTAATCGAACGGCATGTAGCCGACCTGGCACCCGACGGAATCGACCAGCCGCCCGGTCAGGCGCTGGGTCAGGTAGCCGGAGAGATAGACGTATTTATAGGTATTGCGCCAGATCTCGGGCTGGTTGCGGGCGATCCAGTTGGCTTCGGCTTCGGCCTGCAGGTAGGCGACGGTGCGCGACATGCCGGCGAGGCGGAAGAGCAGCCCCCAGACCCCGCCGAGCGGCGGGATGCCCTCCGCCCGGCGCTGGTCGAGCCAGACGATGGCCGGGCGCAGCGGCTGGGCGTCCCGGTCGAGGTTGATCACGGTCGAGCGCTGGGTGGTCAGCGCCGCCCCGGCGATCCGTTCCGGCGCGAGAGCCGGGTTGCCGGACTGGCGCATCTTGGCGAGCAGCGCCTGGGTCGCCTGGCAGAGCGCCTCCCAGAAAACCTGCGGGTGCTGCTCGGCCAGGCCCGGCGCGGTGGAAAAATAGGGTTCGATCGGGACGCGGGACTTCAGCAGGAGCTCGCCTTGCAGGTCAAAGAGCAGGGCGCGCACGCTCTGCGTGCCGTTGTCGATTGCTACGATCAGGTCGGGCGCCGGGTTTCCCGCCGAGCCGCTCACTGGTCACCTCGCTTGGATCAGGTTGGTATTTTTGGAAATTGCTGCGCAGATGATAACACTTTTTCCATGTCTGCGCCTCGCGCTATGCCTCCTGATCCCTCAGCCTGAGACGGGGATGGTATTGATTACGCGGCGCGTCAATTCCGGTATAATATTCGCCGGAGGTGCGTGCATGAGCCAGACAAACGTGGATGCGGTTTACGATTACGTCGTGATCGGCTCTGGGTTCGGGGGGAGCGTGTCTGCCATGCGCCTGGCGCAGAAGGGCTACTCGGCGCTGGTGATCGAGCAAGGCAAGCGCTTCGATGACCAGGACTTCGCCCGCACCACCTGGGACGTGCGGCGCTATCTGTGGCTGCCGGCGCTGCGCTGCTTTGGGATCCTGCAGATCAGCCCCTTCAAACATGTGGTCGTGCTGCATGGGGCGGGCGTGGGCGGCGGCAGCCTGGGTTACGCGGGCGTGCTCATGCGCCCCAGCGACGAGTTGTTCGCCAGCCCGGCCTGGAAAAGGCTGGCGGACTGGAAGGCGCTGCTCGAGCCGCACTTCGAAACGGCTGAGCGTATGCTCGGCGTGGCGCAAAATCCCTATCGCTGGCCCACCGACCAGGTCCTGTGCCGGATCGCCGAGGAGATGGGGACCCAATCCACCTTCCAGCCCACGGCGGTGGGCGTTTTCTTTGGCGAGCCGGGCCGCGAAGGACGTGAAACGCCCGACCCCTACTTCGGGGGCGCCGGCATGCCCCGTAAAACTTGTATCCACTGCGGGGGGTGCATGGTGGGCTGCCGCGAGAACGCCAAGAACACGCTCCCCAAGAACTACCTGTACTTTGCCGAAAAATGGGGCGCCGAGATAAGCGCCGAGAGCCGGGCGCTTGACGTCATCCCGCTCGCGCCCGAACAGCCCGGCGGGGCGCGCTACGAGGTCGTGTATCGCAGCTCGACGGGCTGGGGGAGGCAGCGCGAACGGCGGGTACGGGCGCGGAACGTGGTGGTCGCGGCCGGGACGCTGGGGACGCTCCGCCTGCTCGAGCGCTGCCGGGACGTCACCCGCTCGCTGCCCGGCCTCTCGCCCGCGCTGGGCAGCCAGGTGCGCACGAACAGCGAGGCGCTCCTGGGCGTGGTGGCGCGCGACGACCGCGTGAAGTATTCGGACGGCATTGCCATCACCTCCATGTTCATGCCCGACCCCGTGACGACGGTCGAGCCGGTGCGCTACCCGTCCGGGTCGTCGCTGATGCGCTTCCTCTCCGGCCCGCTCATGGAGGACGAGGGAGGCGCCCTGGGGCGGCTGTTCAAGACCTTCGGGATGGTCTTTCTGCGCCTGGGCGAATTCTATCGCACCCACATCCAGCCCGGCTGGGCAGACCGCACCACGATCCTGCTCGTGATGCAGACGGTGGACACCTACCTGAACATGCGGCTGGGGCGCAGCCCGTTGACCCTGTTTCGCAAAGGGCTGGTGTCGAGCGTCGACAGCGGGGAGGCGATCGCGGGGTTCCTGCCGGTCGGGCACAAGGTGACGCGCCGCTTCAGCCAGCAGACCGGCGGCATCCCGGCCGGGTCGATCAGCGAGAGCCTGCTCAACGTGCCCATGACGGCGCACATCCTGGGCGGCTGTCCGATGGGCGGCGACGCCCAGGAGGGGGTCGTGGACCTGGACTGCCAGGTGTTCAACTATCCCGGTTTGTACGTGGTGGATGGCTCGATCATGCCCGGCAACCCGGGCGTGAACCCGAGCCTGACGATCGCGGCGATGGCGGAGTACGCGATGAGCCGCGTGCCGCCCAAGCCCGGGGCAGAGCTTAAAACGCTCACGACGCGCCCCAACCCGGCCTCGCGGCCCTTCGCCGCGCCGCAAGAACCCCCGGCTAACCTGAAAACGCGCCGTTCCTGAGGCGGTATAACCCTAACTCAATAGCTCCTCGAAGAGCGCCCGCACGAGCTGGGGATCGGCTTTGCCTTGCGATTTGCGCATCGCCTGCCCGACAAACCAGCCCGCCAGGCTCGTCTTGCCCGCCTTATAGCTGGCTACCTGTTCGGGGCTCTCGGCCAGCACCTCTTCGCAGATCTGGCGGATCAACCCGGCGTCGCTCACCTGGGCCAGGCCTTCGCGCTCGACGATCTGCTGCGGTGGGAGGCCGCTTTCCTGCACCCGGTCGAGGAGCGCCTTGCCGGTCGAGGTGTTGATCGTCCCCGCGTCGACCAGGCGGATGATCGCAGCCAGGTTCTCCGGCGTGAGGCGCAGCTCGCCCGCGGCGAGGCCGCGCTCGTTGATCAGGCGCATCACGTCGTTGATCATCCAGTTCGAGAGGCGCTTGGGGTCGCCGCCGTAAGCCCCGGACGCGGCTTCGAAATAGT
>JADYYC010000301.1 GCA_020853835.1 Anaerolineales bacterium | reverse complement strand
CGATCGTGCCGGGCAGTATGCCCAGCACGCCGCCTTCGGCGCAGGAGGGCACGAGACCAGGCGGCGGCGGTTCTGGGAACAGGCAGCGGTAGCACGGGCCGCGCCGCGCGTCAAAAACGCTGACCTGCCCGTCGAAACGAAAGATCGACCCGTACACATTGGGCTTGCCGGTCAGCACGCACAGGTCGTTGGTCAGGTAACGCGTAGGAAAGTTATCCGTCCCATCGATGATCAGGTCATATGGTTCAGCGATCTGAAAGGCGTTGCTGGAGGTAAACGGCTCATTGTAGACGTCCACCTGGATGTCCGGGTTCAGATCGAGTATGCGGCTGCGGGCCGATTCGACCTTGAGCTTCCCGATGCTGGAAGTGCCATGGATCACCTGGCGCTGCAAGTTGGACGTATCGACCACGTCATAATCCACCAGGCCAATCCGCCCGACCCCAGCCGCGGCGAGGTACAGAGCGACTGGCGAACCCAGCCCCCCCGTGCCGATGATCAATGCCGATGATGCTTTAAGTTTTTGCTGTCCTTCAAGACCGACCTCGGGGATGAGCAGGTGGCGCGAATAGCGCAAGATCTCATCACGAGAAAGCTCAGGTAACATATCGAATGCCTTTCAAGTAGATCAGACCTGTGGGCAACTCTTTATCGCCAGCAGGTCGTCGTATGTTCGGTTTTATCCGCCGGCGATGCTCGGGATGATCATCAGGCGGTCATCAGATTTGAGCGGCGTCTCCAGGCCTTGTAGGTCTCGGATGTTCTCCTCGCCCAGAAAAAGGTTGACAAATGGGCGAAGTTCCTCGCTGTCATTATAAAGATGGGGTTTTAACGCCGGGTGCATCTTGACCAGATTGTCGACTGCTTCGGAGACTGTCGCGCCTTCAACTTTGACCTCGGATTGCTCAGCGGTGTATGCGCGCAGAGGGGTTGGGATCCGTAATGTGGGCATGTATATTCCTCAGATAACTGGTTTATTAAAATGTATGCTGGAACTGGTCCAGCAGTTTCTCGGCGCTCGTCACGCCATGGTTCACGTATCTCGGCGCGCCGGTTGCATCGATGACAAATGTGGTGGGGACGCTCAAGACCCCCCACTGGCTGGCAACTTCTGGCTGGAGGGAAGCGTCGATCTCGACGATCTGCAGACGGTCTCCAGCCAGCTCCTGTAAGCGGTGGATAGCCGGGCGTTGGACGGTCTTGCACGGCGCGCAGGTAGGCGTGGTGAAGTATAACAGAACCGGCTTCCCAGACTCGGCAGAGCCAAAGGCCGGTCTGTGTGCACGCAGGCGCGCCAGGGCAAAGCCGTTCGCCAGGCAGAAAACCAACAGGCCGGCCGCGATGATCCCCAGCGCCGCCAGCAGGCGGATCAAGGTGGGGGTAACGAAGAAAGCGAATTGCACAGGTCACCCCTCCTTTCTGACGCGGGTGTTGGGGCGTACGCCAGGAAACGCCCCGTCGGGCGGAGACTTATAAAAGCCCGGCGCATGCAGGCGGCTAAGCCAGTAATAAACCATGCAGCCGGCGCAAAACCCGCCAAAAGCGTTCAAAGCCGCCAGCCCCGTCACGAGCCAGACCAGGCTCCAGCCCAGCACGCCGGCGCCGAAGAACAGCGCCAGGCTGGCTCCCGCCATGAAGACGCCTCCCAGGCCTTGTGCGAACCGGTGCGGTTCAGGATTGTCCCACAAGATGTCCGGTTTGACCCAGCCGGCTGGCTTGAGCAGACGGTGATACACAACGCCAAAACCCGGGACGCCGGACAGGGTTCCCACCAGCATGACCACCGCGACCAGTACTATCAGTCCCGGCAGGTTGAGGATGAAAGCCAGCAAATTCAGTATGATGATCACGAGCTGGTTGACTTTCAAAGCCGAGTGGTCGATTTTCACAAGGTCTTCCATCATTCACCTTGCCTGCTTATCGTCTGAAAGTTGTGCCAGGGTCCCATCGGTGATCTGGATGAGCTCCTCTTCAAACTGTGAGCGATCCTCTTTCAAATGCCAGGACCGGCTGGATACAGCCCGCCCCGATTGGACGCTGGTGATGATGTACGAGAACCAGGGCATTGCCCATTCGCGGTCGAATTCGGAGGGGCGGTCGGGGTGGTCGGGATGGGAATGAAAGACGCCGATCACGCTCAGCCCCAGCCGAGCTGCCTCCAGCTCGCCAGCCAGGTAATCTTGAGAGGTGAGCAGATAACGGTTGTGCCGGGCGCCGTCTTCGCGGGCGTTATCAAACACTTGCAGGTCGAAGACGTGCCGGTCTGCCTGCCTGGCGATCCCCAGCAGCAGCCCGGCGCCTTCTTCCGGGTAAGCGGCCTCGCCATGGGCCTGGATCTGTTGCATCAATTCGGATGAGATATAGAGAGCCATTGTTTCCTTGCATGACCGGTTCGATCAGAAGCCGGTCTTATAATCATAATTTGCACGATTATTTATCTGCTTCCCAGAGGGAGTCTTCGCTGAGGTATTTATAGCCTGCGTCGGGGAACACGGTCACGACCACGCCCTGCTCCAGCTCCTCGGCGATTTTGATCGCAGCCGCCGCGGCTGCCCCCGAAGAGATCCCCACAAACAGGCCCTCCTGGCGGGCCAGTTGGCGCACCATCGAATAAGCCTCCTCGGTGGGGACCCCAACCACCCGGTCCGGGAGGGATGGGTCATAAATTTGGGGCAGGATCGAACTGGGGAGGTGCTTCAGCCCTTCCAGGCCGTGAAAGGGTCCGTCGGGCTGGACGGCGATCACCTGTAGGTTTGGAAGGCACTCGCGCAGAGATCTGGAAGTACCCGTGAGCGTGCCGGTCGTGCCAAGCCCGGCGACGAGGTGGGTGACTTCGCCGCTGGTTTGCTGCAGGATTTCCGGGCCCGTAGTGGCGTAGTGCGACTGCCAGTTGGCCGGATTATCGTATTGGTTGGCGTAAAAATAGCGTTCGGGGTGCTCACTTGCGAGCTCGCGCACGACACGGATTGCGCCGTCGGTGCCTTCTGACGGGTCTGTCAGGATCAGCTCGGCGCCCAGGGCGCGCAGGATTTTTATCCGCTCCCGGCTGGCGTTGGATGGTATCGCCAACGTGACGCCCAGGCCCAACGCCGCGCCAAATGTGGCGTAGGCGATGCCCATATTGCCCGAAGTGGAGTCGAGCAGCCGCTTACCGTTGGCAAGCGACCCGTCGATCATCGCGGTGCGGATGATGTTCAACGCCGGGCGGTCTTTGATCGACCCTCCGGGGTTGAACCATTCTGCCTTGGCTAGCACATGCACGCCGGGAGCAAGGTGGCTGGTCAGGCGGTGTAATGGGATCAGCGGGGTGTTGCCCACCAATGCCGGGATGTCAACCGTGGCTGGCAGGCTGATTTGAAGGTTGGGTAATGTGATGGTTTCCATCTGGATACTCCAGTTATTTGTACAAAAAAAAAACGGCGGACAGACATCGAAAAAGGACAGTGCGCGCATTCCAAATCCAACACGCTTAGCGAAATTGATCTCGCAAGCGGGGTCGCAACTGCCCTTTGTCGCAGCCGGCTGTGGTTGTGTCTGTCAGCCGTTTATATACAGGTTCGATTGGTTGGTCTGTGACGAGGCGGCAGCTACAAACCCCGCCTCAGACACATGCAGCTATACATGGTGAGAGTTCTCCAACACGATTATTTATGACTAATTTGATAATAATTGTACCGTGTCGTGACGATTTGTCAAGAGTCGCCCGGCGATTTTTCCGGCTCTTTTTCTCCCGAGCCAATCCCCAGCGGCACCCATTTGCGCTCGTCCTTCAAGCGGTGCTGGATACCGTGCCGGTCATGGATCTCATCGAAGCTTTGCGGCTTGATGAACATATCTTCGCCCGCCAGCAGCCCGTGAATTCCAGCCTGTCCCGGCTCGGGGCGCTTGAGGCCCTTATACTTAGCGGCATCGCTCGGTCGATAGTCTTCAGGCTCCTCATAGGTTGTGATAAAGCCTTCGTAGTTGCGCAGCACCACCTTATGATCGGAGTAGCTGAGCAGGTAATTCGGCGAGACCGGGATCTTGCCGCCGCCTCCGGGCGCGTCGATGATGTACTGGTGGACGGCGTAACCCGAGGTGTGGCCGCGCAGCCCCTCCATGATTTCGATTCCCTTGCCGACCGGCGTGCGCAGGTGACCGGCGCCTTCCACCAGGTCGCACTGGTAGAGGTAATAGGGGCGGACGCGAATGCGCACCAACCGCTGGACCAGGTCACGCTGGATATCGACGTTGTCGTTGACGCCCGCCAGGAGCACGGCCTGGTTCCCGAGCGGGATGCCGGCTCTGGTGAGCCGGTCGGTTGCCTGCTCGAGTTCGCGTGAAATCTCGTTCGGGTGATTGACGTGGATGTTCATCCAGAGCGGATGGTATTTTTGGAGCATATCGGTCAGTTCGTCGGTCACGCGCATCGGCAGGAAGACCGGGACGCGCGACCCGATCCGCACAATCTCGATATGGGGGATCTGGCGCAAGCTGCTCAAGATTTCTTCCAGGATCTTGGGGGCAAGCACCAGCGGGTCGCCTCCGGAGAGCAGCACATCACGCACCTGGGGGGTGCGACGCAGGTATTCAAGCTGCATTTCGAATTCTGCGCGCGAGAACGTAGCTGAAGGGTCGCCGACGATGCGCGAGCGCGTGCAGTAGCGGCAGTAAGACGCGCATTGGGTAGTGACAAGCATCAGCACCCGGTCAGGGTAGCGGTGCACCAACCCCGGCACGGGGGAATGACGGTCCTCCGCCAGCGAATCCTCCATCATAGCAGTAAAAGGTAT
>JADYYC010000300.1 GCA_020853835.1 Anaerolineales bacterium | reverse complement strand
GTCGGAGAGGGGAGAGAGGTCGGGGAGGTTTTCTGTTTCGTCTGTCATTTTGATTGATTTTCTTACAGGTTTGAAGTGACAGGGTCATTATAATCTCTTCCCCCGTGATTTGAACGCCGACAGAGAAAGAAAAACTCCCGGCGAAGCAACCGGGAGTTTTAGTGGGCGCGGAGGGGCTCGAACCCCCGAACCTCACGGATGTGAACCGTGCGCTCTGACCAGCTGAGCTACGCGCCCTGTCGGGGTACGCCGCATTATACACGATAGTCACCGGCTTCGCAAGACGTGAACAAGCGCGCCTAACCGCCATGCCAGGGCACGCGCGGATCAAAGACGTCCTCCGTGATGGGAACATCGAATTGGACGAGCGTTGCGGTCATGTCAGCAGTCATAAAGCCTCGCTGGCGGTCGAGCGTCTGGCGGCGCAGCAGGATCCCGCTCGCCGCGTCCACGCAGTACTGGTATGAAACCCGCCCGTCTGGAGAGCGCCATTCGATTTGAACGCAGGGGCGCCCCGCGATCTGGTCCAGCCCGATCACGGCAGTTTTACCAGAATCGTCTATCAGCAGGTTTGCCTGGGGGAAGATCATCTCACGCAAGACCGGGCTGTAGACCAGCACGCCCGGCGGCTGCCTCCAGCGCAGGTCAAGATACGCCCCTGAGAAACCGGCTGTCTGGTTGAGGCCATACTGGTTGTAGTTGCGCCCGGAGCGGATGATGTGCCGGATGTTCGGCAGTTCATCCAACCCGCCAAAAAGCTCATTGCTGAAATAGGGCTGGCTGACCCAGACCTGGAAGCGGTAGAACCGTGCGCTATCTTTAGCCTGCTGTTTGCTCAGATAGGTCACGAGCTGGTATTCGGCCTGGAGGGTGCGCCAGTATTTTCTGCCCTCCAACATGCGCGCCCGTATTTCGGTCAGACTGCTCGATGAGTCGAGCGGTTGGATTTGTGAAAGATTTGGTAGGAGGGATGGAGGCGCATTATCCGGCGCTTTATCCGGCACCCTCACCCAGAGCGAGACGCCCTGGCGGGGCGTATAAGACCCCTGAATGCCGTTCAGCTTGCGAAGCTCTTCCAGCGACATCCCAGACAGCGAGGCGATGCTGCTCAACGTGTCGCCACTGTGGATCACATACGAGACGTTTTCGGCCCACAACGAGGTAGGCGTGGGACCTCGGATCAGGGTCGGCTTGACGAGAGGGACAGCCCCGATCGAGGTTTGGGCTTCCTCGCGCACCAGCCGGGTTGCCATCCAAAAGACCACGACCGCCAGGAGTATAGCCGCGCCGACTGCCACGACCTCTCTCAGCCGGTCTGCCATTTGCCTTTGGAACAAACCGCGCGATGCGCGCCGGGCAGCCTGCCAGGCGATCGACGCCAGGCGCTCCTCGGAGATTTCGGGCAGGGCTGGGAATTGACGGTCTGGGTGGTCCGCAGGTTTGGACTCCTTAAGGGGGGCTTTGTACGCGGGCAGATTTGCCACATCGATCCCGCATGCCTGGGCAGCTTCGTTGGCTGTCCAGGAGTAGTCCTGCATCAAGCGCCGGGCGGCGGTTATCCCCCACGACCTCGTACCCGGCCTCCGCCGCGTTGTTTGGGTTTCTTCGTCCAGCGAACCCGATAAATCCGCGGCGCTGACGACCTCCAGGTACTGGCGCACGATCCAACTCCGGGCGCTCTGAGTGGCTCGGAAGGCGCTGATGTTCAACCCGCACGCGGCAATGGCCTCAACCGTCAACCGTTCGGATTGAGGGGGAGAGAGCCCCAGCTTATCTCCGAGGTCGAGAAGGAGCGGCGCACAAAGTAGCGTCAGGAGCTCGGTGAGGAACTCCAACTCTTGCTCGCCGCTCTGGAGCAGCCATTCCAGGTTCTGCGCAAGCTCCGGATCGGGGTCAGAGTCCATACCTCGATTCTACATGGAATAGGTTAATTTGAGATGATGGCGGTTAAAGCAGTTCAGAATGGTGATTCTGTTAATTAATTGTGCATAAAATGTAACTTATACAATCGAAACTGTAAGGTTGTTTCTCCAAAAATCGCGTAAGATTAGGGTAATGAACATCGAGGTGGGCGAAGGCTCATTCGCCGGATTTCTGGAAGACCTGCTGTTGAAAATCTCGCAAACGCCGATGGAAGTGATGAGGGTGGTTTCTCAACGGCTGCAAGCGCCGCGGAACGGTGCGCTCGTTTTTGGGAGCGATGGAAGCTATCACCAGGAGCTTTACCGCCGGCTCCCTGTGAGTTGTTTTGCGGCTGACTTCGAGGGGCGTATTATTGACGTCAACCAGGCCTGGTGTGAATCCTTCGGGTATTCAGCCGCGGAAGCGATCAATCGCTGTTTTGTTGAATTTGTCCTGCCAGGCGACGTCCCCGTCATTGAACAGGGGTTTGCGGAGATGCGTTCATTTGGCAAGGTGAATGGGCGCCGGTTTGCTGCTCGGCACAAAAGCGGGCAGACAGTGACCCTACAGCTAAGCGGCACAAGCGCCCACTTTTCCGATGACGCCGGAACTCGGTTCTTTGTTTGCGTCCTGCAAGCCTTGCCAGCGGATGGGAGGCCCGCCGACAACGCGCCCATCCCAACCCGGAAAGGTTCACCTGACCAGGCAAATATGCTTTCCCTCATCGAAAGCAGCGAAGACCCAATCTGGATGGTCGATCAGGAATGCTGCCTGGTTCTGGGAAATTCGGCCTTCTACC
>JADYYC010000299.1 GCA_020853835.1 Anaerolineales bacterium | reverse complement strand
GGGCTGCCCATGATTGTGACAGACCATATCGCCAGAGGCTTGCCCAGCGGAGAGGCTGAAGGCCGGATGACGATTGTCCCGCCCGGTGATGCTGAAGCACTGGCAGCCGCGATGCTTAAACATATGAGATCCCCACAGGAACGGGCCGCGCCGCGCCCACCCCGCCGTGATTGGGAGCAGATGGCGCAACTCGTTTCGGACATGCTTGCCTGATGAAAGTGTTATTCTTATTGACCCAGGACCTTGAAAGCCCTGGCGGACTGGGCAGATATTTCCCGCTTGCGCGCGAGCTGGCGCGCCTGGGTCACCAGGTCTCGATCTCGGCGCTGCATGCCGATTTCCACAGCTTAAAAGAGCGGTGCTTTATCCGTGACGATGTGAAAGTCAGGTATGTATCTCAAATGCATGTGTCAAAGAGGGGTAACTACAAAAGATACTTCAGTCCATTCCAGCTCATGGGCATCGTAGGTAGCGCCACGATTAAGTTGACCGGATCGGCATTGAACACCCCTGCAGATATCATCCATGTTGGCAAACCTCACCCTATGAACGGCATTGCCGGATTGATTGCTCGAAGGAAGCCGGACAGGAAACTCTTTGTGGACTGTGACGATTACGAAGCAGCCTCAGGACACTTTAAATACTCCTGGCAGAAATCCATAATCTCGAATTCCGAAAGACAGCTGCCGCGCCGGGCGGATTTTGTCACAACTAACACGCAATTCATGCGCAGCAAGTTGGTCTCCTGGGGCATAGACCCGTCCAAAATCATCCAATTACCCAATGGAATCGACCGGCAACGGTTTGCAAACCCTGAACCCGAACAAGTTGAAACGCTCAGAACCCGGCTTGGCTTAGGGGGGAAAAAAGTTATCGCCTTTATCGGCAGCTTGAGCCTGGTCAGCCATCCCATTAATTTGCTCTTAGAGGCGTTCGAGATCATTCGATCACAAATTTCCGACGGGCATTTGCTCATCGTTGGCGGGGGCGAAAGCTACGACGAGCTAAGAGTCCAGGCCGAACGGCTCGATCTAAAAGACGACGTTTCCTTTACTGGCAGGGTTCCTCCCGACCAGCTTGTGAACTATTATCATCTCAGCCATGTCACGGTCGATCCCGTCTACGATAACGAGGCGGCGCGCGGCCGATTACCCATGAAGCTGTTCGAAAGTTGGGCCTGTGGTGTCCCTTTTATAACGGCCGATGTCGGAGATCGAAGACAATACCTTGCCAACCCACCCGCAGGACTTCTGACCCGCCCCGGCGACCCTGCCGCGCTTGCCGATGCCATCCTTCGTCTGCTTGCCGACTCCGACCTGGCAAACCAGATAAGCAGAACCGGCCTTCGTCTGGTTGAAGACTATTATTGGGATCAACTGGTGAAAAACCTCGAGGCGGGGTACTTGCGGTCTTTGGAAAATTGACCTTGCTTCGCCACCTTATTTTGCTGATGCGCGGCGCTGAATACCCCGCGGTTGATCATGGTAAAATCAGCCACGCTGTAAATTTCTTGGATAGCATATTTTGAGGGATCACTTTGACTCGTGTCGCGATATTGGGCGCAGGAATTGCTGGATTAAGCTCGGGTTGGCTGTTAAAACAAAATAATCTGGATTTCATTATCCTCGAAAAACAACCCTATATTGGGGGCCTTGCGCGCAGCTTCGAATGGCATGGTTTTAATTGTGACTTTGCCGCCCATCGCTTGTTCACAACAGATGAGGTGATCCTTCAAAAATTGTTGAGCCTTGTCCCGATGGGAAGGCACATCCGGCGGAGCCAGATTTATCTCTACGGAAACTGGATGAGCGACCCGCTGGATACAATCGAACTGGTCTCCAGGCTGCCGGTGCGCGATAAGTTTGGGATCATTTGGGATTACCTCACCCGTCCGAAGCACCTGGAAGAGACCAACTTCGAAAATTTCGTCCTGAAGCGTTATGGCAAATCACTTTATCGAATCTTCTTCCAGCCTTACACAGAGAAGTTATTCGGCATCACGGGCGATGAGATTTCCGTCCTCTGGGCCCGGCAAAAAGTCCGCCTGGCCAGTCCGATGGATCACTTCAAAGAGAACTCGAAGACCAAATTCCAATACTTCTATTACCCCATCCGGGGCGGATACGGAACCATCTCGCAGAAACTTTATCATGACATAGAAGAGCATGTTAAGCTCGAGGCGCTGGTGACCGAGCTTGAGATAGATCAGAACAAGATCTCCGCAATAAGGTACGTCCAGGATGGCGTTGAATATCACGAACCGGTTGACTTTGTCATCTCATCGTTGCCTTTGAGCCTTACGTGCCGGATGCTCGGTCATAACCTGCAACTCGGCTTTCAAAAAGTCGATGCAGTTTACCTCTTAATCAATCGCCCATTAGTCTCTGACAATCATTGGTTCTATTTCACCGATAGCGATGTCTGTGTCAACCGGCTTGTGGAATTCAAGAATATGAGCTCGGTCGATACGCCCGAAGACAGGTCGGTGATTTGCGCCGAGGTGACACAGCACCACCAGGACGTCGCGCAAAAAGTCGTTGAAGATCTCACGCGCATTGGCCTGGTGAAAAAGGACGAAGTTTTAGACACGCTGGTCGTTCGTGAAAATTTCGCCTACCCGGTGTACAATCAAGAATACGATGTCGTCTTGAAAGAGGCGCAGGATATCATCAGAAGATACGAGAACCTTTACCTGGTGGGACGAAACGCGGAATTCCGCCATCGAGAAGTCGATGATAATTTCGCGGCCGCAATCGAAGTGACAAACTCTATCGTAAAGGCCAGCCAAAGAGAGCCAATTGATGTTAAAGCCATGATCGAGCCGAGCCCTACTAACCCGCTGGTATACGTGGTCATCCTAACCTTCAACCACTATGAGGTCACGCAAGAATGTCTGGCATCTGTGACGCAGATGAACTATTCCCCCTTTGAAATTGTGCTTGTGGATAATGGTTCAAGCGATGACACGGTTCAGAATGTCTTGAACGAATTCCCCTCAGTGCATGTGATCGAAAACGGCCAGAATCTGGGCGTTCCTACCGGCTATAACGTTGGCTTCCAATATGCCTTAAATCAAGGGGCGGATTTCATCTACATGTTGAACAACGATACCGTGGTATCCCCCGAGTCGCTTCAAGGCTTGTTGGACGCCAGCAAGGAGCACCCAAACGCCGGTATCTTGATGCCTAAAGTGCTCTATTACGGGAGCAACGATCGCGTATGGTCCAGCGGAGGCGTTCACCGGAAATTTCCGCCCGCGATTCTGATGACCAGAAGGGGAAACATCCCCGTCGACCTGACACAGACGATAGAGTATGCCCCAAGCTGTGGGCTTTTAATTCATCGCCAGGCTTTCGAGAAAGCCGGCCTATTCGATCCGGGTTATTTCTTTCTGTACGATGACTGGGATTTCTCCGAACGAGTGCGTGCCCACGGGATGGATATCCTGTATGTGCCGACCGCTCACATCTGGCACAAAGTAGCCACCACCACCAAAGGGCCTCAATCACCGCTATTCTGGAGAACCTACGGAGCGAGCACGACCAGATTCTTCCGGCGGTACGGCAAGAGATCGGGGTGGTTTTGGTCCTTCACCCACATCGGTTATATTATCCTACGCGAGTTCGTCGCAAAAGGCAACTGGAAATTTTGGCCCGAATTCCGAAAAGGGATGGTGGAGGGCATGCAAAAACCTTTGAGCGCGATCCCGATGATCAATGACCAGGTTTGAATGGTATTTGAGCCAACCATCCCCCTGACATCTTATCATTTTCATCCCTAAATAGCCCAGCCTCCCCATCCTCTTTTCACCATGACGATCATTGAATGCGATCTATGCGGATCAACAGACCACACCCCCTTTCTAAGCCGGTCTGACAGGGTATCTGGGGAGAAATTCTCACTCGTTAAGTGCAGTCATTGTGGCCTCATCTTCCTGCATAACCGCCCTGCGCCTGAGACCATTGCATCCTACTACCCTGAGGACTATGAATGTTTTAGTCAGGCATCTGACGGCAGCGCGTCCATACAAAACTGGCATTACCAGCGGGCGCTGAGGATGAAGATGGACTTTGTCGAAAGATTTACGAGCGCCCGCGGAACGCTGTTAGACATCGGCTGCGGAACAGGCGACTTTATGGTGTGCGCACAAACCTATGGGTGGAAGGTAAAGGGAGTTGAGATGGTCGACCGGGCCGCTCAAATCGCCAGGGATGCAAACGGCCTGGACGTCATCACCGGCTCCATCGATGAAATCGGGAATTTGCCAGAGAAATACAGCCTGGTCACGTTATGGGATGTACTCGAGCATCTGCCCAGTCCGAGGCGAGCCTTTCAGATAACCCACACACTGTTGGAGGACAATGGGATTCTGGTCTTCTCGATACCCAATCTAAGAAGTTTTGACCGCTATTTGTTTGCCGATTCCTGGATTGGATGGGACGTCCCGCGTCATTTTTACCTGTTTAACGAAAGAAATATCAATCATCTATGTGAGATCAGCGGTTTCAAGATCATCAAACATCGGACATTTATCGGAGGCAAAGGCACTTTTCTACTCAGCCTTATCCAGCGGTTTCCGGCGAGGAAACAGTCCATTATTGACGCCGAACCTATTTTTTCTCCGCTGTTATGGCCGTACCGACAGATTTCATATCTACTCAATCGCGGGCCGATCAGCACTTACGTATTAAAAAAGGTAGCCGGAACAATTGATTCAAAACTTTGCTCAAATCTGGGTTAATAAAATAACGGAGATCCGAAAACGTTGGAGGTGGTTCGGTTATGTATTGAGCGTCGCCGCGATCCTCTATCTGATCGTACTCCTGGTCTACAGCGGCTACAAGGTTAAAGAAGTTGCCTGGCAAGATTATTGGCTGCCCGTTCTTTTTTCAATCATACTCTGTTTGATTTCGCACACGCTGCAGTTTGTGGTGTGGGTCGGGTTGATCGCCGATCACCACCGGCTGGGCTGGGATGACCTTCAGTATTACGCCCGCTTCTTGATGCTGAGGCGGCTGCCAGGTGGGATCTGGCAGTGGGTCGGCAGGTCCAGCATGTATTCCGGTTCAGAGGACTTTTCCAGCGGCGCGGTGATCACCGCGAGTTTTCTGGAGTGGTTCGTCCTTCTGTTGGTCGGTATCTCCATCATCGTCGCTGGTTTGCAAAGTCTGCCGCTGTATGTCGTCATCCTTCTCAGCGGCTTGATTTTAGGTGTGGCGATGTTTCTCTCCTATCAATGGCAATCGAACACCAAAACCAGGCCCAGGCGAGTTTTCGAAGCGGCCTTGTGGATCGTTCTGTATGGGTCGGCCTGGATTCTGGGAGGGGCCATCGTCCTGATCTTGGCCCAACCCGGCCTCCAGCCTGCAGCCGAGTTGGATCTGTTCCGCGCAACCTGGATCTGGACAACAGCAGGTTCAATCGGCGCGCTCATTATCTTCTTGCCGGCCGGGCTGGGGATCCGAGATATTTCGCTCGTGCTGCTGCTGCAGCCCTATTTACCAACGGCAAACGCCGTTGTGATATCCGTTCTGATGCGCTTTATTTTGATCCTGGGAGACACGATCTGGGGACTGGCAGGTTCCTTGATCAGCACAAAAAAGCTGCGTCAGGAGGACGCAGCCAAGAATACGATTTGATTTGAAATGCCGTTTGAATTACTGACTCGATTCGTGTTTCATCGGATCGATGGCTTCTAATACGCCAAGATTGAGGACCTGACCGGGCTTCACATTTGCCATCAACTCCGTCCCCTCGTCCATCACCACGTAAGCCCCAAACGGAGTCCAGACCATAATGATGTACTCGCCTTCGGGAACTTCCCCGATCGCAAAATCGCCGTTTAAATCCGACATCGTTTTTGGTGACGTGTTTTGATAAACGTGATAAGTGTAATCGGGCGGGGGCGTCAGATACACTTTCTTGCCCAAATAAATGGTTTGGAACTTGAGCGGCTCGCCATCCTCTATGTTCTTCAACGAACCGGTCACCACGCCGGTGTCTTTACCAGGGGTGGGAATCTGGACTGGGGTTTGGAGGTACTCCGGCAAAGGCGGCTCGGTCACCTCGAAGGGGTATGGGTATTCTCCGATCGCCAGCGGTTTAAGAATGGGGATCTCGGTTCCTTGCGCAGAAGATGGAGAGGTTGTGGATGGCGAGGTCGTGGGGATCGCGCTACAAGCCGTTATAACCACCGCCAGTAAGAGCAGGCACATGAGTTTAGAGGTCATTCATCTCTCCAAAATTCAGGAGGTCACTGGACAAGCTCCAGCAACCTCCTGTAAGTTTATCCTATCTTCTGGTAGTCACAAATGATCAGGGTGAGACACCCTCGTAAGTATACAGCATGTCCTTGCTCTGATTGATTTCCGGAACCAGGTTCTGGTTTTCGTTCACCACACAGACAATAGGTTGTGATGCAGAGACCACCGCCGACCCCTTCCAGTTCAAAGGAACCGAACCCAGCGAAGGATCGGTAAGCTGGTAAAACTCATGCGCTCCACCAGCCGGAATGGAGGGAGAAGTCGTCGGAGCACCGACGCCGGGGCCTTTATAAGTGATCGTCATGGTCGTCGCGGCGCCTCCAACGTTCTGGCAGGTTACGCTGGTGTTGTAGCGGTAGAACAGTTTATAGACGACCGGCAGATACAATTTAGTCGATCCGGTAGCGAAGGCGGTGTAGCTTGAGGCCCGGTTGGTCGCATTGGATTGGTTGACAAAGGCGACGATTGGCTGGGCTGTGGTAACCGGCCCACCGGTAATGCTCTCAATTTTGACGTTTCGAAGCGTATTGCCAGCGGGAATTTCCAGCGGGGAATACTTTTCGTACGACGAGTTCATCGGAATATCGACTGTTCGAACCAGCCCGGTGGAGTAGGTTATACGCACCCTGGCGGTGGATGTACCTACGTTCTGAACGGTCAGAGCGGTATTGTAGCCCCAATAGTTATTCATGATCAATGGGGCGTAGAAGGTCAAAGCGCCGGAAGAGAAGGGGTTGTAGGAGTATAGCTGCTGCGCAACAGGGGTTCCAGGCCGCCCGTAGATATTAACCACAGGAGAAATATTTCCAGTGCCCTGGATCTTGGCCGAATAGGAAACGTTCGTGAGCAGCTCTGGCAAACCTTCCTGGTCAAATTCGACAGATGCATACCCTGGGACATTGTTCGCGGTCAGGGTCTTGACCGGGGCAGCGCTACCGGGTTTGTAGATGTTAACGGTGATGTTGACCGGCGAGCTGGTGGCGTTCTGAACGACCATGTTTGTCGAATAATTGTAGAAGTTGTCATAAACAGCCGGCGCATACCAGGTGGTGGCCGGAGTCGAGATGCCCCGGTGGCTGGCGCCACTGTCAGCGTCGCTTAGGTTCACCACTGCGGCGACTTGTTTATCACAGCTTGCTACGACCGAATAGGTGCCAGAAGCCAGTCCGCCGATGCCTGGGACATAGACTTCGACGTTGTCTTCTTTCGGGATATCAAACTGAGGCGAAGTGAACTTCACGGCGCCAAAGGGGTCATAGAACTGGTATGAACACCGGGCGGTATTCACGGAGTCCAGGTTCTGCAGGTAGAACGCATAGTTGAACGGGCCTCCTGGGAGAGCAGCCTGGGCAATGCCAAAGACTGCGACCGCCAGGATAAAAACTACCAAAAGAGAAACAGCTTTTTTCATTGTGTCATCCTTTCCAGCTTATGGAATGCAAGATTGAAATAAGAAATACAGGCCTTCTTTTCCTGCATGTCATTCTATGTGGTTGCTCAGTCTTAATCAATACTCCATTGGTATTAAAAATTAAACGCACACCCTTTTGGCTCCGCTTATGGTTAACCCATTTGGGGTATTTTGGCGAAAATTTCAAGGAAAATGGCTGTCCGCCTGCGCTATTTGATAATCAGAGGCAAAGAAGTGGTCAGCAAAGCGCGGTAGGCGTAGAATTCTCCGAGTATCGTTTCCCCCTGCTTCCCGCCCATAATATACAGGTACTGGCCCTGGCTGGCGACCCCCATCCCCGCCCCCAAATGAAAACCTTGCGGCAGTTCAATCGATTGCCATTCCTCTGTGTCCGTATAGTAAACCAGGATCGGGAACGTTTTCGTGGAATGGTTCACGCCGCCGACGATGTAAACGATATCCAGCAGGCTGGTTGCCCCCATTCCGTAATCGCCTTCCGGCATCGCCGCGCCCGAGGCCCAAATGCCAGGGCTTCCATCTTGACCTGGGGTGAACACCTCGGTCGCGTCGAGCGCCTTTTTGCCATCGAAGCCGCCGAAGACGTAGATTTTGCCGTTGACGGAGACCGCGCCAAACTGGCTGCGCGCTGCCTGCATAGGCGTCTGAGGCGACCAACGATCCGTGTCAGGATCATATTCATAGACCGTATCCAACACTTTCTTTCCGTCCCAGCCGCCCAGCAGAAAGAGCTTCCCATCCACTGCCGCTAAACCATAGTCGCTGATTGGGATGGGCAGTCCCGCCCCCCGAGACCAGGAGTTTTCAGAGACATCATAGATCTCAAGCATATCGGTCAACGAGCCATCGCCTAAATAACCACCCGGGATGAAAACCCGGTCATCAATCACGACCCCCTGGACCCCTGATACCTTAACCGGTTTACCAGCCAGCGTCGTCCACTGGTTGGATTGGATATCATACTGTTCGACCACGCCGGTGGCGCCAGCCTGGCTCATACCAGCGAGAGTGATCAGTTTATCTTTAT
>JADYYC010000298.1 GCA_020853835.1 Anaerolineales bacterium | reverse complement strand
GCTGGCTTTTATCGGGGCGTTTGCCATCATATTGATCAATGTGCCTACCCAGTTCATTCGCACCAAGACGTTGGACTATTTGTACGGAGCGCTGCTCAGCCTGGGTACGCTGGCGTTTCTGTTGATCCCCTTCACCAAACAGCATCTACTGACTGAAGAACCAACGCCGGTCGAGGCGCTCGAGTGAAGATGAACTGGAAAGTAAATCCGTACCATTTTCCGATCATCATCATCACGGCCTTCGTGATCGGCATCGTAGTGGCGATGGCGTTAGGCTTCCGTCCCCCCTCTCATGGATCGCGGGGTAGAGGTCACGGATACGATGCGCCAACGCTGGTCCAAAGTATTACAGCCAGAGACTTAAGAATCGCATGACCGCCAACCCAAAAACCCGGCGCAAGACTTCTCTAACGCAAATTCGCAAAGGGATGTTGTGGTTTTCGATCGCGGCAGCGTTCTTAATCGGCATTCGCCACCTGATGCCAGGGGAAGCCACCAGCGGCGGTTCGTTCGACACGTTCTGTCCGTTTGGGGCAATCGAAACAGCCTGGAAATACATCACCAGCGGGCAGACGCTTAAATCGACCAACCTGCTTAATTTTGCCATCCTGAGCGGGGTACTGGCGGTTTCGCTGGTGGCGGGGCGCGCCTTCTGTGGCTGGATGTGCCCGTTAGGAGCGGCGCAGGAAGGTTTGGCGAATCTGTCACGCCGCCTGGGTGGAGGGAAACGCCGGGTGCGCGGCAAGCCCTCACCGGCAAAGCTCCCCATCCGGCTGCCCGCCAAAATAGATCGCCCGCTGCGCTACGTCAAGTACCTGGTGCTGGTTGGGGTGATCATCGCCAGCATTTTCACTCTTTTTCCACCGCTACACGGGTTTTGCCCAGCCCGGGCAGTATTCAGCTTTAAACTGACATCCGGCCTGCTTTGGAGCGTGCTGATCACCTTCATTGTCACCTCGATGTTGGTGGAGCGGGTGTGGTGTAAATACCTGTGCCCGTTAGGGGCATCTCTGGCGTTGTTCAACAAGATTTCGCCGGTGCGGTTGAGCGCCGATTTCCAAAACTGCAATCACTGTGGGCGCTGTGATATTGAGTGCTCGATGGGCATCCAGGATGTGCCAGACGACTTGAGCAGCGTCGAATGCATTCGCTGCCTGGAATGTCTGGAGACCTGTGCCCGGAAGGATGCGTTGGTATTGAAAGTCATTGAACCATGACAGAGGCGATCTACAAGACAGTACACTGAACCAACTATCCTCTTGAGCATTAATTTCATTTTCGCTCGTGGTATGATAGGTTTCACCAATCAACAAGCCATGAACGATCCCAAACAATTTTATAATACGATACGAAGTATTCACCATTTCAATGAGTTGTCAAACGAAACCCAACAGGCGCTTGCTGCCTCCGCTGTTTATCGCCGTTTTCGCAGCGGACAGGTGATCTATGTAGAGGGCGAACCTGCCGAGGCAATTTACATCCTCGAGATGGGCTGGGTCAAGGCAACGCGCATGACACGTGAAGGTCGTGAGCAAGCGATGCTGTTCCTGCGCCCAGTGGATGTGTTTGGCGACATCGCAGTACTGACAGGCACAACCTATCCAGGCACTGTCATCGCCCTCGAAGATGTGGGGGTATGGGTCATCCCCGCTCAAACCATGCTTGATGTGATCCGCCTTTCACCCGACCTCTCGATGGCAATCATCCGTCATCTGGGTGAACGTGTGCTGCATTACGTGAATCTGGTCGAGGATCTTTCATTGCGGAGCGTTGAAGCGCGGCTGGCCCGAACCCTACTTCAAAACGTAGAACTTCGCGATGGTCAGCTCATCGTGCCGCGTCGCGAATGGACAACATTTGACGAGATGGCTACTCGCCTTGGCACGGTGCGCGACGTACTCAGCCGGGGGCTGAAAACGCTCGAAGCGGAGCAATTGCTCAAGGTGGAGAAGCACGCGATTGTCCTGCTTGACCCAAAGAAACTGGCGGAACGCGCCAATCGTTGAACGAAAGACCGCCCAAATTGACCAATGCAGCCGGCGATTTTTGCCGGCTGTTTATTGTCAAGGTCAGATGGTTCCCATAAGATAAATGTCGTATACACAAACTCCCTTCGCCTTTAAACTGGTGACAGAACAGGGTAATCATCCGAGCGATAACCATCTATGGAAAACCGTTATTCGATCTCAGACGACAGCTTGCGGGCTTCTATTCTTGAAGCGCTGGCAGGCGATGAGTGCACGGCCCACGCAGACCTGCGCGTAGGCGTTTTGAATGGCATTGTTCACCTGGCAGGCTCGGTCTACTCCTTAGAAGTTCGTTCTTCAGCAGAAGAGTTAGCCCAGTCCGTTGAAGGCGTGCGCGGGGTGGTAAATCGTATTGAAGCCCCAGGCGCGCCAAGTCCTGGTCGTGAGATCAACCTGAACTTGAAAAATCCAGATCAATCCCCCTAATTCGAGGCGTACCGTAATGACAAAATTCCTGAGCAAATGGTTCCGTAAATTTCACCGCTGGATTGCGGTGCCAACAGGGTTGCTAATATTAATCGCGGCGACCATCAAGCTGGCTGGCGACCCCCAGCTCGTCGCCGCCTGGAATAAATTTGACAAATTGCCTTCCGTGTTGATGCTCGTGATGGCGGTCAGCGGAATCTACCTGTTTTTACTTCCCTATATCGTCAAAGGACAGCGTAATAAAAGAATGGAAACTGCCTCAAGAGGGGCAAAATCAAGCGCAATGGAACGAGGTCAGCTTACAAATCATGAGGAGAGTGTGACATGAAAAACAATACCAAACTGGGAGCCGCGCTGGCGATTGTGGGTATTCTGACCGGCTTGCTGGTTCTGTTTATCATGGCCAGCATCTACCAGATCAACATCGACGCCAAAATAGCTGGGGAGCGCCCTGACGAAGCCGTCACCGTTCGCATCGTGTTTGCCTTGCTGGGATGGCTGGGCGTGGCTGCCGGCGCGTTGTGGGTTGTGGTCCTGTACGGTTTCCTGAAAAGGGAACGATGGGCCTGGTTTTGGGGGCTCGTGGCAGCCACAGTGCAGATTTTAGCCGGCTTCTTTCCGATCATCCCGCCGTCCAGCGTGGGGCTGCCCGCCCCCACCATGTGGATATTTCTCATTGCCTCTGTTTTGTGGTTCGGGATGCTGGTAATTGGCGGCGTGAGTTGGAAGATCATCGCCCTGGCGTTTGTCAGCGGGCTGGCCTACGTTTTAACCTTTATCGATGGCGTTGGGGCGATCTCGCGCACCCAGACCGAAGCCGAAGGCTTCATCAGCTCGATGTATGCCATGTCGCAAATGGTCAACTGGTGGGGCGCAGCTGCCTGGGCGGTGTTTATCTTCGCGTTGATAAAAGCCAAACCCTGGGCGCTGCCCGTGGGAATATTTGCCGCGGCGATGTCGATGTTCGGCGGCTTCCCGGTCGGCGTGACCGATGTGATCGTCAAAGGACGCTTTTCGATGTTCCTGGCCGCCCCAATCCTGAGCTCGGGGTTACTGATCTACCTGTTATTGCCGCCCACCCGCAAAATGTTGGCTGCATGGAACGATTCAAATTGAAGCTATGTCCAATCTTTTAGGACATGGGGTAAAATCGGGAGTGAACGTACAGGGTTAAACAGGGATTGGCGCAAATGAGACCAGGTGATGCCGATTCTCTAAAAAATCAAAGCAGTGGGCGTCTGTGGTTCATCTCGCCCAGACCTGATCAAATTCTTAGGAGACTGCCATGTTCACAATCGATAATCTGTTCCTTCTGCTAACAGGTCTGCTGGCTGCCTACCTGTGCTGGTTCTTTTGGCAAAGGTACTCCCGGGATAAGAAGATCTATGACCTGTATTACCTGGTGGGTTTCGCCGTGCTCCTGGTCTCAGGGTTATTATTGATCTTCCTGGGATTAGGGATTCTGGCGTCGCCCTTTGTTTTGACGGTTGCCAGCCTGATTCCGCTTGGCATCTCATTGGGTCTCGCTGAACAGTATTTTCCGTCCTGGAAAAACCCTACATGTGGTTTGCCTTGATCGGCTTTCTGGCCATCGCGCTGACCAGCCTTGCTGGATTAGGCACCCTTAAAAAAATCGCTGTACCGCTCTTTCACGGCGTGGCCGGGCTGGTCATCTTTCTTGGGCCGTTCCTGGCCAAAGGCGCGCCGAAGGGTTTCT
>JADYYC010000297.1 GCA_020853835.1 Anaerolineales bacterium | reverse complement strand
GTTTCGCGCCTGCGGGCGGAGATGGAGAAAGCCTCCGAAGAGATGCAGTATGAGCAGGCGGCTTCGCTGCGCGACCAGATCCGGGCGATCGAAGCGGTGGTCGAGCGTCAGAAGATCATCTCTAACGATTACATCGACTCGGATGTGCTGGCGCTGGCCCGCTCCGATGGCGACGCCGTGGCGCAGGTTTTCTTTATTCGGGGGGGCAAGCTGATCGGGCGAGATTATTTTTTGCTCGAGGGCGCCGAGGAGAACAGCGACGCGGATGTGCTGGCTGGGTTTATCAAGCAATTCTACAGCCAGGCTTCGGTCGTGCCGCCGCAGGTGCTCCTGCCGCACGAGGTGGAAGAAGCTCAGATCATCCGCCAATGGCTGAACCAGCGCCGCGGCGACCAGAAGGTCGAGTTCGTGGTTCCACATCAAGGGGTGCAACAGGAACTGATCGACATGGCGGTGGAGAACGCATCCGAGACGCTGCGAGCTTTGCAAGCCCAATGGCGCGCCGACCGCCACCGCCAGGAACAGGCGCTGAGCGAGCTTCAAGCGGCTTTGGGGCTCGATCAGCCGCTTGGCAGGATTGAGTGCTATGACATTTCAAACATCCAGGGCACTGCGGCCGTGGGGAGCATGGTGGTCTTCGAGCAAGGCGTGCCCAGGAAGAACCTTTACCGGCGTTTCAACATCCGCAGCGTCAGCGGCCCCGACGATTTCGCGAGCATGGAAGAGGTGCTCACGCGCCGGTTCAACCGCTGGAAGGCAGCGCAGGAACAGGCGGAGACGCCGGGCAAAAAGCCAGACCAGGCGTTTTTGCGCTTGCCCGATTTTCTGATCGTGGACGGCGGCAAAGGGCAGTTGGGGCGGGCGGTCGCAGTGCTGGAGAAGTTCGGATTGAGCGGCAAATTCCCGGTGGCGGGGCTGGCAAAACAAAACGAAGAACTCTTTTTCCCCGACAAGGCGCTGCCGCTGGTTTTGCCGCGCCAGTCGCAGGCGCTATTTCTTATTCAGCGCATCCGTGACGAGGCGCACCGATTTGCGATCACGTCCCACCGCCAGCAGCGCACCAAAGCCGGGCTGGCCTCCCGCCTGGAAAAAGTGCCTGGCATTGGGCCCAAGCGCCGTAAGGCGCTCCTGGAGCGGTTTGGGTCGATCGATGGGATCTTGGGAGCCTCGCCAGAGGAGCTGGTCTTGGTGAACGGCATCACCCCTGCTCTGGCTCAGACGATTAAGGAAGTCCTCGAGTGATGAAACCTCGATAGATAGTGGCAGGAAGGCAATGGCAAAGAAAAACGTTCGTTCGAAAAGAGAGATGAGAAATTTGCGCATTCAACAAGCGGTTGCGGTTGCAATCGGCTTGTTCGTGATCCTATCGATGGTCATCTCGCTGATTGTGAAATAGGGTCGTTGTCAACCTTAATCGGGGGACGCCAGTTGCCCTAATTTCAGGCTGATTTCACGCCATTGTATTTTAGAAACGCCCAGCTTCTGGCGGATCTTGTCATGTTCCATTCCGGACTGCCAGTCCATAAGAGCGCAGGTCCAGCGGCACATATCGAACGACAGGTGTTTTGACAATCCGGCTTCCACGCTCAAGTCTTCAAGCAGATACTCCAACCGGCGCGGCGACCAGGGGAAAAGGCGGTCTTTGATGGAATATTGGGAGACGAATTCGTGATAGGCGGCGATCCAGTCGTCGTGCAGGGCAATTTTTCTTTCCTTGAAGCGGTTTTTCGGGCTGGCATAGCGGACAAACAGGAACGGTCCAGCGGGGGCGTCCAACTCGATGTGGTTGAGGTTGATGTTCAGGCACTCCCCTTTTTTCACCGCGGTGTGGAGCAGCATTGAAACCAGGGTATAAGGACGCGCATCCGGCTTGGGGGCGGTGCGGTGTTTTTGAGCGGCTTCCAGGACCAGCTCGGTTTCTTCACCTGTCAGCACTACAGGCAAAGGGCTGACAACTGTTTTTTGCGGGACCTTCTCTGCCGGGTCAATTAAGAGGGCGCCATATTGGTGAAGCCAGCGGAAGAATGCTTTGAGAGAGGTGATGCGGCGGGCGTAGGATTTCGGGCTGCATGGCACTTCTCGCCCTTGCTGTAGCCAGTGTAGAAATTGGTTGAGATCGTTCGTCGAAATCTCGCCAACCGGGCGATCGGGAGGCAGATAAAAAGCGAGCAAATTCAGATCGGACAGGAAGGCTTTGACGGTGTGGGGCGAGGCTCCCTGATCTTCCAGGTATATACGCCAGACTTTGATCGTCGGGCCAAGCAGGCTGGCGGCGGAGATGTGTGCGCTGCTGGCGATCTCGGTTGATGAGGTAGTTGGTTTGTCGGACATAATTATCCTCGCAGGCTATCGACTTCGCATAGTCGATATATTTTAGTTTAGCTGAAAACAGCCAGCTTGTCAACGGGTCGGCTTCCCTGGGTTTGTGCCTGGATGCGTTATAATAGCCACTTGTCTGGCCGGGTGATGGCACCCGCCATACAAAACATTGCATTGAACATTCAAAATCTGGATAGAGCTTCTGCTGTTCAGGTTGTCTGATGGAGGTTTTTAGATGAAATTTGCCCGCTTGTTGTTCATCTTGTTCATTGTATCTACAATTTTAGCCGGCTGCCAGGCGGGGGTGAAACCGCCTCCTGCTGCTGCCACTGAATCTCCCATTTCTAATGAGCCATATCCACAGCCAGCGCCAGTTGAGACCAGCGCGGTGGAATCCAGTTCCGCGCCAGCCTCTTCTGCGGATGTCTATCCTGAACTGAAGGACGGCGATGAGGTCGATTGGAGCAAAGTGGTGGGGATCATCATGTCGGGGCAGGTGTCGAAAGTCGTCCAAACCCACGATCTCAAAGTGTATCTGACCCTTAAAGATGGGCGCACGATCGTATCGGTAGAGCCGGTGATCGACGAGCTGATGGGGCTGATCGATTACTGCGGCGACCCCTGTAAAGATATCCTCGTTGCGACCGAATAATCCACGACGAGGGGGGAAGGGCTAATTTTCGGGGCTCTCTGCCGCTTTCCCCTCCAGGCCCAATTCGCTCGCGATCTGGCGCATCGCCAGGATGACGTTATCCACATGCTCCCATAGCGGCATCTCGAATTCGAGGGCCGCTTGTTCAATCTCCTCCCGCTTGGCGCCAGCCGCGAAAGAGCGGTCCTTCCATTTTTTCTTGACCGATGCTGAAGTTAGGTCGTGTAGTGAGCGGGAAGGCCGGACAAGAGCCACCGCCGTGACGAGGCCGGTTATCTCATCGCAAGCCATCAAGGCTTTCTCCATGCGAGTGACGCGGGGTACGCCTGTGTGATCGGCATGGCTTTGGATGGCGCGGATGATTTCCTCGGGGACGCCGCGCTCGCGCAGGATCGGCTCTCCCTTCTGTGGGTGCTCCTCCAGGGTGGGATGAATTTCCCAATCGAAGTCATGTAAAAGGCCTGTAATTCCCCAGGTATCTTCATCTTCTCCAAACTTGTCCGCATAAAATCTCATTGCCGCTTCCACCGCGTACATATGACGGCGTAGATTTTCGGATTGGATGAATTCGTGCACAATAGAAAGGGCTTCGTCGCGGTTCATTG
>JADYYC010000296.1 GCA_020853835.1 Anaerolineales bacterium | reverse complement strand
TCTGAACTTGATTGTGGTTCCTGGATGAAAAAGAAATGTCCGAAAACAGTTTAGCCAATAAAAAGATGGAAGGCTACCCAATGGGCTCGCCGCATTTTTGGCGGTTTGCCTGGCTGGTAGCTGTGATCGCGCTCGGCGGTCTGGTTTTTGGACCGCGCCTGTTCGAGAGCGCTCTTCTATCACCTGGGGCTGACACATCGAATGACATTTTCCTACCCTTGATTGTGAAATCGCGTCCGAGCTGGGCCATCACTTATTACGTCGATTCAGCGCTGGGTAACGATCGCAATAACTGCACCCAGGCCCAAAATCCCGACACTCCTAAGCGGACGATAGCGGGGGTGATGTCCTGCAATCCGTCCGCCGGACAGACGGTCCTGATGAAAGGCACATTTACGGACACCATTTCCCCCACCCGGAGCGGCACGGTCCTCTACAATGTCCAGGATATCGCCCAGGTGAGCGGCTCCGTGGTCACGTTTAACCAGCCCATCTCAAACGTATTTGCCTCGTCTGACTACGTGACCATATATGGAAGCCGCAAGGGAAACTCGGGGGCGTATGCGGTCATCTCCACATCGGGCAACCTGGTTACCGTCGACACGCCCAATCTGCCCGCCGGAAAATTCCTGACCGAAACCGCCGCTGACCCGGGGAACCTTCAGGCAGCGATCTTGCGTCCGGTCTTGTTCACTGCCTGGGACAAAAACAACCCGCCCGTTTTTTCTGGCCGTTACCAGGCTTACCGCGCCTTCAACCAACGAGTCATCATGTTAAGCTATTACAAGTCGATCGCGGGCAACTCTGTCAACCCCGGCTATTACGTCTGGCCCGCCCTGGAGATCGATGGCAACAATTCGGGCAACAGCGATTTTCAAATTTTCGACCACATCGAAGTCATCAATGCGGAATGCGCCCTGGCGATTGAAGCAAGCGAGTTTCAATCAAATTATGACATTATCCAATATAACAATTTTCACGATGTGGGCGCGGCAGGCCATGCTTCGGACGAAATCATTTACTTCGGTTATGCTTACCGGGCGGACCTACATCACGACCACGTCCAAATAATGTACAACAAGATCGGCCCGCACCGGGGTGATGCGGGGTTTGGGGATGGGATCGAAATCAAACCGAGCGCCCATTACGCCACGATCTTTGGCAATGAAGTGGTCGGGATTAAGCCGATAGGTTGTGACGACGCGCCGATCAAGATAGCCGGCATTAATGCATTCCTGGGAAACAATTACGTCCACGAGATAAATCCCTCTACTACCAAGGGTTGCGGCATCTCGATTGTCGATGACGAACCGCGCGATACAACCAGCGGCGGTCAGGACGCGATTTTGATCAACAACATCTTAGCCAACATCAAAGGGGTAGGGATCAGAATCCTCGACGCCACCGGCGTTAAGGTCCTCAACAATACGATATACAACATTTCTCCTGAACCGAATTGTGATCCCTCTTGTATGGAGCACAATATGGGGATCGAGGTCCACAACTGGCAGGCGCCGATCCAAGACATGGTCATAAAAAACAACATCGTCCACACCGCCTATATCGGCATCGGCAGGTACATCGGTTCTCACAACGAGTATCCGATCAGCATTGACAGCGACTATAACCTGGTGTTCAACGCCACCTATCCATTTCGCGGCACCATCATACAAAACGCCCACGACCTCGTCACAGACCCGGGGCTGGTCAACCCGCAAAATCGCAATTTTGCCCTGACGGCTGCCTCGCCCGCCCGAGATTCAGGGATAAGCCTGCTCTCCTTCTTCATCATAGACGATCACGATGCGGCGGATCCCAGGCTGCCCGTCATCATCCCCCCCATCTTCCGCACCGGAACGTGGGATCGAGGCGCCTACGAGTATTAGGATGAAATTCTGACCGGAGATTTGCGAATTTCTACGCAACAAGGAAAGACCGATGAAAGACAACCTTCGCGTCCTCGCCGTCACCAACACCTATCCAGCCGCTGGAAAGCCGGCCGACACGCCTCAAATCCGGGATCAGCTTGAGGAGCTCAAAAGAAGGGGCGTGCAGGTCGATCTGGTCTATATCAATCGCTATCAGGGCATAACCGAATATGCGCGTGCAGCCTGGATTATCTTGCTGCTCTCGTTCCAGAAGGACAAATACGACCTCGTTCACGCTTTTTACGGGCACTGCGGGCTTCTGGCCCGGCTGCAAGTCAGATATCCCCTCATTGTGACATTCCTCGGCTCCGACCTGCTCCACCCGCGCGATGGCACGATCGGGAAGGCGGCCGCCAGGCTGGCGGACGGTGTGATCGTGCAATCCGAGGAGATGAAGCAAATCGCAAAGCGCGAGGATGCCTGCGTTATTCCTTTTGGCTTGAACCCGGCTTTCTTCTCTACGGACTCGGTCGAGCAAGTCAGGGACGAGCTGGGGCTCCCCCTGGACGAGAAACTGGTGCTGTTCCCATGGAACCCGGCCAGGCCGGTCAAAAGGTTCGATCTCGTACAGGATGCAGTCCAGCTCGTCCAACAAAGATACGCCGGGGTGCGGCTTTTGCCGGTTTTCAACCTGCCGCATGAGACCGTCGCAAAATACATGCGCGCCTGCGACGTGATGGCGCTGGCGTCTGAGCACGAAGGATCGCCGATGGCGCTGCGCGAGGCCATGGCATGCAACCTGCCGATCGTCTCGGTGGATGTGGGCGATGTGCGGCATCTCATTGGAAATACGGAAGGCTGCTATATCTGCGAGCGCGAGCCGCCCGACATTGCGGCAAAGCTGATCCTGGCCCTGGAACGCGGCGCAAGAACTAACGGGGCGCAAGTCGTCAGGCAGTTCGACACAGCCTGGGGTGTGGATCAGGTTTTACTGCTTTATGGCCGTGTGCTCAAATCACAGGGGCGGCGCAGAAGGAACCGGGCAGAACTCAACCCGCTGATATGAGGAGCGAAAGAAGTGCCAGACGAGGATCGAGACATGCCCGCAGCACGCGATAACGTGACACCCCGCCCCAGGGCTGCCATGATTATTTGCCAGGCCCTTTATTACTTGGTCGGGCGCTACTTGCCCCCGTCTTACGCCTGTTCTTTGCTCGGACGCCTGTCCAAGCAGTTTCGTGCGCTTGTCTGCCGTCAGATCTTCCGCTCGGCTGGGCGTAATGTGAACGTAGAGCATGGCGCCTATTTTGGCTCGGGTCGTTTGATCGAGATCGGCGACAATTCGGGGATTGGCGTGGATTGCCACGTTCCGGCCGACATTCGGATCGGCAGAGATGTCATGATGGGGCCTGAGGTGCTCGTCATCGGGCGAAACCAGAACCATAGATTTGACGATCTCGACCTCCCTATGCGCCTGCAGGGATATGCAGATTCTCCCCCCGTAGTCATCGAAGATGACGTATGGCTTGGCGCACGGGCGATCGTCTTACCAGGCATCCACATTGGCAGAGGCTCAATCATTGGCGCTGGGGCCATCGTCACCAGGGATGTCCCGCCATTTGCGATCTGCGCGGGCAACCCGGCGCGCATCATCAGGTTCAGGAACGCTCCTTGCGAGGAGGAGAGACAGCTCGATACCCTGCCTCCAGTTCCCGCCTGCGCCGCGCCTGTCAACAGTCTGGAGGAGTGACATGAGGATCAGCGTTTTTGGTCTGGGTTACGTGGGCTGCGTCACGGCAGCCTGTCTGGCAGCGAACGACCACTCGGTGATCGGTGTGGATGTCAAT
>JADYYC010000295.1 GCA_020853835.1 Anaerolineales bacterium | reverse complement strand
TTTCTCCTGGCGCCTGTGATGCTCCAATTGATCCACCTGTTACTGGCCGATTTGATTTGGATCGTGTTTATCCTCCTGACCGTCACAACTTTAGCTTCGCGTCAAGCAGACGCCGCGGGAATACCCCGGACAAATAAGCCACCAAATATTGAAAGCTTTGGTTCAGATTGATTGGATGAAAAAGGTGATCCAGATGGCTGATCAATTGGATAATGACAAGGCGACGGCGAGGCTCGTCGAGCTGCGCAACACCATTAATTTTCATAATTATCGTTATTATGTTCTTGATGACCCCCTCATCAGCGATTACGAATTTGATCGTTTGATGGGCGAACTGAAGAAGATCGAAGCCGAACATCCGGAATGGGTGACGCCCGACTCGCCAACTCAACGGGTCGGGGGTCAGCCGGCGGAGAAATTCACAAAAGTCCAGCACCCAGCTCCGATTCTCAGCCTTGCGAATGCCTTTTCTGCCCAAGAAGTGCGCGCCTGGTTTGAGAGGATCGCGAAAATCGATGAGCGCGTCAGGAACGTCAACTTTGTCGTCGAACCGAAGATCGATGGGCTGTCCGTGGTGTTGCATTATCACGACGGGATCTTCGTGTTGGGGGCAACGCGCGGTGATGGCGAGGTCGGCGAGGACGTTAGCGGCAACTTGAGAACGGTCCAATCGGTTCCACTTAAGATCCCGGTTGAACAAAACTCGATGAAACCTCCGCGACGGCTGGTGGTGCGGGGCGAGGTCTTCATGAACGTTGAAGACTTCGAAGCATTAAACCAGCGCCTGAGCGAGGCCGGCGAGAAAACGTATCTGAACCCGCGCAACACTGCCGCAGGCTCCCTGCGCCAACTGGATCCGGCCCTGACAGCAACACGACCGCTGAACCTGTTGACTTATCAAGTCGTCGAAGCCGATGTGCCGGCGCCGAAACACCAATGGGATCTCTTAGCCTGGCTGCGAAGTTGGGGGTTCCCGGTCACCAGAGCCGCAACGCTCCAACCTGATCTCGAGAGCGCGATCCGTGAATGCGAAACCTGGGTGACGCGTCGATCTTCGCTGCCCTTTGAAGTGGATGGTATGGTGATCAAGATCAATGACCTCGAACTGGCCGATTCGCTGGGCGTTGTGGGTAAAGACCCGCGCGGCGCGATCGCGTATAAATTTCCAGCCCAAGAGGTGACGACGCGCCTGATTAACATTGGTGTCAATGTGGGCCGGACGGGCGTGCTGACGCCCTATGCGATGCTCGAGCCGGTGGACATTGGCGGGGTGATTGTCAAGCAAGCGACGCTGCACAACTTTGATTACATCGCAGAGAAAGACATCCGAGTTGGCGATCGGGTTCGGGTGATCCGCGCGGGCGAGGTCATTCCATATGTCATTGGCCCGATCCCCGAAGCGCGTGATGGCTCGGAAACAGTCTATATCCCTCCGAGCACCTGCCCGGCCTGTGGCGAGAAGGTCGAGAAAATTCCGGGCGAGGTCGCCTGGTACTGCGTTAACGCGGCCTGTCCAGCTCAACTCATACGCAACCTGGAACATTTCGTCTCGCGTGGAGCGATGGATATCGTTGGATTAGGGATCAAGATCGTCGAACAACTGGTCGATGCCGGGCTCGTACATGACGACGCGGATCTGTATACCCTCAAGAAGCAAGACCTGCTGGCTTTGGAAGGTTTTGCGGATAAGAAGGCAGACAATCTGTTGGCATCGATTGAAACTTCCAAACAGCGCAACCTGGATCGTTTGATCAACGCATTAGGCATCCGCGGGGTTGGCGAGGTGACCGCCTCGGACCTGGCTTCTCGATTTCAGAACCTGGATGAGTTAGCGAATGCGAGCGAGGCGGAACTGCAAGAAATTGAGGGGATCGGACCGAACATCGCGCAGGCGATTGTGGACTGGTTCCAACGGCCGGCCAATAAACAGGTTCTGTCGAAACTCAAACTTGCCGGGGTTTGGCCGAGCGCAGAACGGCCCGCCGGCGGATCGGCTGCTATAAGTACTCTTGCAGGCCTCGTTTTTGTCGTGACAGGAACACTGGCATCATTTACGCGGGATGAAGTAAAGGCGTATATCCAGAATCACGGCGGCAAAGTCACCGATTCTGTCAGCAAAAAAACGAATTACCTGGTAGCGGGCGAGGCGGCAGGTTCCAAGCTCCAGAAGGCCCAGGATTTGGGCGTATCCGTCATAGATGAAGCAGGGCTTATCAAGCTGGCAGAGGATCGATGAATGTGAAATGAAATAAGCCGAGGCGCTTCCCCGGCTTATTTCGAGTGGAGATGTCGGGAATCGAACCCGAGTCCGAAAGATTCGTCCCTCGAATGTCTACGAGCGTAGCCAGTTCCTCGTTTCGCAGAGGAGGCCTCAACCGGCAGAGGCGCATCATCTGCTAACCGCTGAAGCCCGAAAGCTCCTCTTTCGCACGCTTAGCGATATCGGTCGTGCGGCATTTTGACTTTATGACGCCCGCTCCTGCGATCGGCCAAAAAACGATGCAGGTGGACGTGATCCCTCCAGGGGATCAGCTTTGCTGTTCTCGCTTATGCAGCGAGAGGCAGCGCAGCGTAGTTAGTGCGGTTGGCACTTGTTGTTTGCGCTGATTTTGCGAGGTCGGCGCCTCTCGGCTCGCAATCCGGGGCCAGCCTCTCCCGTCGAGACCTTTCATCCCCTAGCTGTTAGAATATTATACTTGCTTTTGGATATAATAACGCTGGTTTGACGATAAGAAAACTGTAAGAAACTATTCCGAAATAATGGGGTTTCAATGGGTAGCGAGAACCTTTGAATAGCGCTGCCCATGTCTCACCCAGGTCAGGGCGAAGGTTGTGGTTGAGCATAATGACGATGCAATACTAGAGCGCGCGATCGAAGGGGACAGCGAGGCATTTGGTTTGCTCTACGAGCGCTATGTAGGCAAAATTTACAACTATATCTATTACCGGGTTGGCAATGTCAGCGACGCCGAAGACCTCACAGAGCGTGTGTTTTTACGGGCATTACGCCACATTCACAATTACACGCACCGGGGTCTTCCAGTTTCAGCCTGGTTGTACCGAATAGCACATAACCTGGTTGCGAACTGGCATCGAGATAACAGCCGCCGGAAAGACGTGCCTTTGGATGAAGGGATGCTGTTTTCTCAACATTTTAATTTCCCTGAACAGGAGCTGCTCCGCTCGGAGGAACACAATCGACTCTTAGAGGTGATACACAAACTGCCAGACGAACGTCAAGAGTTATTAATCCTCAAATTTGTCGATGACCTTTCGAACGCCGAGATTGGGCGTGTCATGGGCCGGACCGAAGGAGCCATCAAGAGCCTTTACCACCGCACTTTGTTGGCTATCCGGGACGAGTTGGTCAACCTGGCTGTTATTCCTGAGAACGACGATCAGGAAGACGGACAAAAAGCGAGCCGTAATGGTCTGGCGTCCGATGCTTTGAATGCGACAGGAGCAGATTTGCATTCAGCGGAGGGAGTGAATGATTAAAAAAGACCGAGAAAAAACCAGGCACCCCAAGGAACCTGGTTTGCCAAGAATAGAATCTTATCTGGAATCGACCTTTAAACCGGTCTCTCCGCGCCCGGATTTTGTGGTGAATTTACGGTCTCGGCTGGACGACCCGGATTTTATCAATCAGAAAGAGATTTC
>JADYYC010000294.1 GCA_020853835.1 Anaerolineales bacterium | reverse complement strand
TTGGTATGCATTGCCCATAATATGCGAAAACTGGCGGGGTGAGTACCCCCAGTTTTTTTGTCTTCGCCCATTTTTGCCCCCTAAAGCCCATTTCGGGGCTGTCTAGCAGTTCTTTCTGGACAGCCCCTGAGGGCCATTCCCTCTTCGACGAGCGCAGCGAGGAGAAATCTTGAACGGCGAGTGTCAGGATTTCTCACCGCCTGACGGCGGTTCGAACGGGGCGCAGACTTCCGAAGTCTCGCAGACTTCGGAAGTCTTAGAAAATCCCTATCCGTGTCAATCCGTGTCCAAAAAATCCCCGTTTTCCGAAGAAAACTATTGACAGCCCGCCCGCTTGGGTGTAAAATGCGTCGGTTTGTTAATGATTAACAATGTTAACTAATATGTTCGCAAACAGAGAACCCCATGACCCAAATTGACCTCCTCGAAGAAACCAGCCCCGACCGCGTGATCGAGTGCTTTTGGGAGATCGTCCCCCCGCTGTGGGGACGCGTGCGCGACCACATCCGCCAGACGGCCTCCGAGCGCTTTGGCATCACGGTCGAGCAGTTCCACATCCTGCGCCACGTCTATTCCGGGTGCAGCTCGGTCAGCGGGCTGGCCGAGGCCAAGGGCATCAGCCGCCCCGCCATCAGCCAGGCGGTGGACATGCTCGTGGCTAAAGACCTGGTGACCCGCAGTCAGAGCGCCGCCGACCGCCGCTTTGTGCACCTGCAACTCACCGACGCCGGGCGCCTGCTGCTCGAATCGCTGTTTCAAGAAACCCGCGACTGGATGCGCCTGCACCTGGAGCGCTTGAGCCCCTCCGAGATGGCCCAGGCTGTGCAGGGTATGCAGGCTATCCAGGCGGCGTTCAAATCCGAGCTGTAGCGCTCGATGCACATCCCAAGAGCCAGACTGGAACCCATTAGCGTATGAAACAACTCCAAAAATTACTCTACTTTGTCAAACCCTACTGGCGGCGTTCCCTGGTGGCGCTGATCCTGCTGATCGCGGTGGTGTTTATGGACCTGAGCATCCCGCGCCTGATCCAGCGCATCATCGACCAGGGGATCACCCAGAACAACATGCAGGTGGTGATCCAGACCACGCTGATCATGCTCGGCATCTCGGCGGTGGACATGCTCTTCGCCGTCCTGAACAACAACCTCTCCGTCCAGGTGGGCGAGAGCGTGGCGCGCGACGTGCGCGACGCGCTCTTCAAGCGCATCCAATCCTTCTCCTGGGGCAACCTGGACCGGCTCAACACCGGGGTGCTCATGGTGCGGCTGAGCAGCGACACCACCATCTTTCAGCGCGTGGTGCAGATCTCGCTGCGCATCGGCACGCGCGCCCCGTTCTTGATGCTCGGCAGCCTGATCCTGATGTTCAGCACCGACCGGCGGCTGGCGCTCATGATGCTGCCCTTGCTGCTTCTCACGATCGTCATCATGACCGTGTTCGTCTCGCGCATGGAGCCGCTCTTCTACTCCGTGCAGCAGAAGATGGACCGCCTGAACGCGGTGCTGCAGGAGAACATCGCCGGCGTGCGCGTGGTGAAGTCGTTTGTGCGCGACGATTACGAAAAGGAGCGCTTCGGCGCCGCCAACCAGGACTACGCCGAGCGCAGCATCCGCGTGATGCAGTTCCTCTCCACCATGATGCCGGCGCTCTCTATCTTCGTCAACATCGGGATGGTGATCGTGCTCTGGTCGGGCGGGCTGCAGGCCATCCAGGGGAACCTGACGCTGGGGCAGATCGTTGCGTTCAACAACTACCTGCTCACCACGCTGGGCCCGCTGACGATCATGGCGATGATCGCCAACGTGCTCGCCGCCGGGGCGGCCTCGGCCGAGCGCATCAGCGAGGTGCTCGAGATGCAGCCCGAGGTGCAGAACCCGGCCCAGCCGCGCGAGCTCCCCGCGGCCGAGACGCGGAAGGTGACCTTCGAACACGTCACCTTCCGTTATCACGGCTGCCGCGACCAGTCGGTGCTCGATGACGTCAATCTGACGGCCGAGCCGGGGCAGACGGTGGCGATCCTCGGGGCGACCGGTTCGGGCAAGTCCACCCTGGTCAACCTGATCCCGCGCTTCTACGACGCCTGCGGCGGGCGGGTGGCGGTGGACGGGGTCGACGTGCGCGATCTCAAACAGGACGACCTGTTCGCCATCACCGCCATCGTCCCGCAGGACACGGTTCTCTTCACCGGCACGGTGAGCGAGAACATCCGCTATGGCAAGCCGGACGCCACCGACGCCGAGGTGATCGAGGCGGCCAAAGCCGCCCAGGCGCACGATTTCATCGCCCTGCTCGAAAACGGCTACGACACCTACCTCGAAGAGCGCGGCGGGAACCTCTCTGGAGGGCAGAAGCAGCGCGTCGCCATCGCCCGGGCGCTCGTGATGCGCCCGCAGATCCTGATCCTCGACGACAGCACCAGCTCGGTGGACGTGGAGACCGAGGTCCGCATCCAGAATGCGCTCAAGACTTACGCCGCCGGGACGACCGTGTTCATCGTCGCCCAGCGCATCAGCACCGTGCTCGGGGCGGACAAGATCGTGGTGATCGATCACGGGCGCATCGTCTCCGAAGGCACGCACGCCGAACTGATGCGCACCAGCCCGATCTACCAGGAGATCTACGCCTCGCAGCTCGGGGACGGCTTCACCATCGAGATGCTCGAACAGCCCGCCATGGCAAGCGCAGGAGGCGCCGCATGAGCGACAATAACAAACCCCGCCAGACGTCGGACCGCACCACCATGCAAAGGCAGATGATGGGGCGCGGCCCGGCGCACATGACCCGCATCGAGAACGCCAAAAACCCGCGCCAGGCGCTCGGCCGGCTTGCGGAGTACTTGCTGCCGTTCAAGTTTCCCATCCTGTTCGTGGTCGTGTGCGTGATCATCTACACCATGCTGGGCCTGCTGGAGCCTTTCCTGCTTGGCTACGCCATCGACAACTTCATCTCCACCAAAGACGCGGCGGGCCTGGCGCGCATCGCCATCCTGCTGCTCGTGATCTACCTGCTCGACAACGGTTTCCAGGCGGTCTCCAGTTGGATCATGGCGGGCGTCTCGCAGCGCGCCCTGCAGAAGCTGCGCGGCGACCTGTTTGGGCATATCCAGAGCCTGACCGTCCGCTTCTTCGACCAGCACACCACGGGCGAGCTGATGAGCCGCCTGACCAACGACATCGACGCCATCAACCAGGCCGTCTCGCAGAACGTGGTCTCGCTCGTCGCGAGCGCCCTCTCGATGATCGGGATCGTGATCGCGATGTTCCTGATGGACGTCTACCTGGCCCTGACCACCCTGGTGATCGTCCCGATCATGCTGTGGTTTGCCAATTTCGTCGCCCGCTACACCCGCAAGGGCTTCCGCGACTTGCAGTTCGAGCTGGGGGGGATGAACAGCCAGATGGAAGAGGCGATCAGCGGGGCGCGCGTGATCAAAGCCTTCCGCCGCAACGACGCCGTGGTCGCCGACTTCGAGGCGCACAACAGCAAGGTCTTCAAGGCTGGCGTGTACGCCAACAGCTACGCCCTGCTGCTCATGCCCATCACCACGCAGCTCGGCAACCTGTTTATGATCGCCCTGGCGGGGATGGGCGGCTACCTGGCGCTGCGCGGGCTGGTGACGGTGGGCACCATCGCCGCCTTTATCAGCTATTCGCAGAAGTTCATCTTCCCGCTGCGCCAGATCGCCAACATCTACAACTCCATCCAGGCCGCGCTGGCGGGCGCCGAGCGCGTCTTCGACGTCATCGATACCGCCCCCGAAGCGCCCGACGCCCCCGACGCGGCGGGGTTGAAAAACCTGCGCGGCGATGTCGCCTTCGAGCATATCTCTTTTGGCTATCTGCCCGACCGGCCGGTGATCAAAGACTTCACGCTGACCGCCCGCGCCGGGCAGACCGTCGCTCTGGTGGGGCCCACCGGCGCCGGCAAGACCACCATCATCAACCTGCTCAACCGCTTTTACGACGTGGATGAAGGAGCGATCAAGGTCGACGAGACCGACCTGCGCCAGATCAAGCGCGACGACCTGCGGCGGGCGCTCGGGCTGGTGCTGCAAGACACCTTCTTGTTTTCAGACACGGTGATGGAGAACATCCGCTACGGGCGGCTGGAGGCGAGCGACGCCGAGGTGATCGAAGCCGCCAAGATGGCCGACGCCGACGCGTTTATCCGCCAGCTCCCCGAGGGTTACCAGACCCGCCTCTCCGAGCGCGCCAGCAACCTGAGCCAGGGACAGCGCCAGATGCTCTCGATCGCGCGGGCGGTCCTGGCCGACCCCGGCATCTTGATCCTCGACGAGGCCACCAGCAACGTGGACACGCGCACCGAGGCGCGCATCCAGTCGGCGCTGCTGCGGTTGATGTCGGGGCGCACGAGCTTTGTGATCGCCCACCGCCTGAGCACCATCCGCGAGGCCGACAACGTGGTAGTGATCGACGACGGGCGCATCGTCGAGCAGGGCACGCACCAGCAATTGCTCGACCTGGGCGGCTTCTACCACAACCTGTACTTCAGCCAGTTCAAGGGGCAGGCGATCTAGCCTGCCTCCGGCGGGCCGGGGAGGGCCTCAAACGACGCCGCACCACTCCAGCGCCAGCAGAGCGAGCGCTTTTGTGACCGTCGTCAGGTCTTCGACGAGCACGTACTCGTCGGCCGCATGAGCGCCCGCCCCGCGCGGCCCGTAATGGGCGCAGGGGATGCCGAAATTGCGCTGCACCACGTACATGTCCGACGGGGCGGGCAAGGGGCGGACATCGGGCGCCGAGCCCGTCACCCGGCAGGCGCAGCGGCTCAACGCCTGTATGACCGGCGCGTCGGCGGGGATCTCCGAGGCGGGCATAAAGCGGATCGGGAAGACGACCTCGGGCAGGCCCTGGAAGTCGTTGGGCTTGTCGGCGACCATTTCCGCCAGCCAGGCGAAGAATTCGGCGTTGACCTGCTCTTCCTCCTCGCCCGGCACGAGCTGCCAGTACAGCTCGACTTTTGCCTCGGCGGGCACCGTGTTGGGGACGTTGGCGCCCCAGCCGCCCGCGCTCACCTTGGTCACCCAAACCGGGACGGGGTCATAGGGGCCGGGTTCCCAGCCGGGGACTTTCGCCCGGCGGCGCTGGCGGAAGATATCGACCCACTTTAAGAAATGAGCCAGCTCCCGCACCGCGTGACCTGGCTCGTCCTGCTCGAACATGATCCCTTCGGGGCCGGTGAGGTAGATTTGAGCCACCTGCCCCCCGCGCACGCCGTTGTGCACCATCAGGTTCGAGGGCTCGGTGATGATCATGGCGTCCCCGTTATCGCCGCGCACCCGCCCGGCGAGGGTGCCGTTGACCCCGCCAAACTCTTCGTCGACGACCGTTTCGGCGATCAGATCCCCTTTGAGGATCACGCCCAGCTCCTCGAGGGCGCGCATGACCCCCAGGA
>JADYYC010000293.1 GCA_020853835.1 Anaerolineales bacterium | reverse complement strand
TGGCGCGCACGATTTGCAACCAGGTCGCCACCGCCCTGCAAAACGCGCGCCTGTTCGAAGAGACGCGCGTGCTGACCGAGCACCTTGAAATGCGCGTCCAGCAGCGCACCGCCGAGCTGGCGCGCGAACATCAAAGATCCGACACGCTCCTGCGCATCATCACCGAGTTGTCCGCCAGCCTGGATTTGACGCAGGTTCTGAACCGCACCCTGCACGTGCTGGGCGAGTACCTGGACGCTGAAAAGATCGTCATTCTGATCGACCGGCCGGGCCAAAAAGAGCTCCAGCGCCTGTCCTATCTCGAGCGAAGCAGCGACACGTCCGAAGAAGACCTGGAAACCGCCCGCCAGCTTGAGCAAATACTGGGCAGTTGGATCGTTCAAAACCGCCAGTCGATCCTGGTCGACGACATCACCGGCGACGAGCGTTGGAAGCAGACCATCGCCGAACGGCTCCCGGAGAACAATTATCACAGCGCGCTGGGGGTGCCCCTGATGAGCGGCGCAGAAGCTTTGGGCTGCCTGGTGCTGATCCACTCGCACAGCGGCTATTTCTCGCTCGACCAGCTCGACCTGGTCCAGGCGGCTACAAACCAGGTGTCGATATCAGTCAACAACGCCGAGCTTTACCGGCTGATCCGTGACCAGGCGGAAGACCTGGGGACTATGCTGCGCAACCAGCAGATCGAGACCTCGCGCTCCAAAGCCATCCTGGAATCCGTCGCCGATGGCGTGCTCGTTACCGACGCCAACCGCCAGATCACGCTGTTCAACGAATCGGCCGAAAAAATCCTCGGGATGGGGCGCGCCCAGGTGCTGGGCCGCTCGATGGAGCATTTCGCGGGGATTTTTGGGCGCGCCACCCAGAGCTGGCTCAACAGGGTCAACGCCTGGTCGCAGGAGGCGGCTTCCGACCAGCCCAGGGACATTTACTCGGAGCGCATCTTGCTCGAAGACGGGCGCGTGATCTCGGTGCACCTCGCCCCGGTCGGCCTGCGCAGCGACTTCCTCGGGACGGTCTCGATTTTCCAGGACATCACCCACCAGGTGGAGGTCGAGCGGCTGAAATCCGAATTTGTGGCGACCGTCAGCCACGAGCTGCGCACCCCGATGACCTCGATCAAGGGCTATGTCGAGATCCTGCTCATGGGCGCGGCCGGCCAGCTTTCCGAACAGCAGGCCCATTTCCTACAGATTGTGAAGACCAACACCGAACGGCTGGCGGTGCTGGTCAACGACCTGCTCGACATCTCGCAGATCGAGTCCGGGCGGGTGACGCTCAAGCTCGAACCGGTCGAAATAGAAGAGCTCGTCGAGCACAGCCTGGACGAGCTTATACGCCGCATCCAGGGCTCTGAGCGGGCGGTCAGCATTGAAAAAGAATTTCAGCCCAACCTGCCGCGGGTCCTCGCCGATGCAGACCGCCTCCAGCGGGTGCTGGAGAACCTGTTGGACAACGCCTACCAGTACAACCTGCCGGGCGGGAAGATCCGCCTGCGCCTGACCCAGGCCGGCGATGAGATCCAGGTGGACATTCAGGACAGCGGCATCGGCATCAACCCCCTCGACAAAGAGCAGATTTTCGAGCGTTTCTTCCGTGGCGAAAACCCGCTCGTCCTGGGCGTTGCCGGAACGGGGCTGGGCCTGTCGATCGTTTACAACATCATCCAGATGCACAACGGGCGCATTTGGATCGAAAGCTCGGGCATCCCCGGGGAGGGGAGCACGTTCTCGTTCACGCTGCCCCTGGCTCCACCCCAAGAAATGGAGAAGGAATTTTCCGAATGGCAAGGATCCTGATTGCAGAAGACGAACGCGATATTCGCGAATTGATCGCCTTCACTCTGAAATTTGCGGGGCATGAAGTGATTGCAACCAGCAACGGAGAGGAGGCGCTGCAGGCGGCGCTGAGCGAAAAGCCCGACCTGATCTTGCTGGATGTGCGCATGCCGCGCATGTCGGGCTACCAGGCCTGCGAGAAAATCAAAGCCGATCCGGGAACGTCCCAGATCCCGGTGGTGTTCCTTTCGGCGAAAGGACAGGAAAGCGAGGTGAAGACCGGGATGGACGCCGGAGCGGACGAGTACATCCTGAAGCCTTTCTCTCCTGACCAGTTGACCGCCAGGATTAAGTCCATTCTAGCCAACCACCACGCACACGGCGGGGGTTGAACGAGGGCAGCGTCTTTATGAGCGTACTGATCCTGCAGAATGAGATCGTGCATTACGAAGTGCTGGGGCGGGGCAAGCCGCTCCTGTTCATGCACGGCTGGGTGGGCTCGTGGCGGTATTGGATGCCGGCCATGCAGGCCGCTTCGATCTCATTTCGCACCTACGCGCTGGATCTGTGGGGCTTTGGGGATACCGCCAAAGTCCCCGCCTACTACAGCCTGGAAAACCAGGTGGACATGGTCGATCAATTCATGCAGGAAATGGGGATCGTCAAGATCGCCATCATCGGGCACGGGCTGGGCGCGATCGTGGGGGCGAAGTATGCTATGCGCAACCCCAAATGGGTCGACCGCCTGCTGGCGGTCAGCCTGCCGGACGGCTCGCAAGCGCTGAACCAGCGCCTGTTCACCTCCCAGCCGGCGGAGCTGGCCGACTGGCTCCTGACCCGCTCTCCTGACAGCGAATCAGCCCGCGCCGAAGCGCCAAAAGCCGACGGACGGGCTATCCAGCTCTCCCTCGCCGGCCTGCAAGACCGGCCTTTGAACTCTTCTTGGCATGATCTGGTCACGCCAAGCCTGTTTGTCTACGGGTCGAACGACCCGATCATGGCTGCGCCCAGCGCGGACGAAAACGACGCCAGCCACCGTGAACACGTTCACCAGGTCGTCTTCGAACAGTCGGGGCACTTCCCTATGCTGGACGAGCCGTCCAAGTTCAACCGCCTGATGGCCGATTTCTTTGCCCTGGCCTCCGGCGAGAGCCCGCGCCAGCTCCAATTGAAGGACGAGTGGAAGCGGCGGGTGCGCTGAGGCAGCGCGCGCCGAACTTGACAATTAGTATCGCGGCGGCTATACTAAATCTCAGGCAGCGCCAGCGCCCTAAAAACGTCGGTTCGAGATAGCAGAGAGCGTCATTGCGAAACCTGGAGACTGCTTCAGGTATAAACCGCCCTCGCTGTGACAAGAGGCCATGATCCCGAATTCACGTTGATTAACAAATGATTTTGCACGGGGAGCTTGTTCCAACAGGCTGAGAGGAGAGCGTCCTGGCTCTCGACCCGCATTACCTGATCCGGATAATGCCGGCGGAGGAACCGCAACAGTGGTCTAATACCCTGGGGCTCCAGAAAACACAGGGCCAGCCAGCGCACCTCCTCCGAAGCGCAAGTTTGTGGAAGGAGGTTTTTTTATTGTGCGAGTGGTCATTTTTGCCAATGGAGACCTGTCTCAACCCGCCGCGCTACGCGCCGACGACCTCATCATCGCGGCAGACGGCGGCGCAAAGCACTGCCTGGAATTAGGCCTGCGTCCGGCTTACGTGGTCGGCGACATGGACTCGCTCTCCCCAGATGACATCGAAGAACTGAAAAGCCGCGGCGCCCAGTTCCTGGTGTTTCCAGCCCGCAAAGACTTCACCGATCTCGAGCTGGCGCTCCAACATGCGAGGGAGCTGCACCCCGACGAGATCCTCATCTACGGCGCGCTGGGGGCGCGCTGGGACCAAACCGCCGCCAACCTGTTCCTTCCCGGCGCTTATCCCGACCTCTCCATCCGGCTGGTGGATGGGCGCCAGGAAATCTACTACATCCGGGCTGGCGCAAGCCGCTCGATCGAGGGCGCGCCGGGGGATACCGTCTCGCTGGTGCCGCTGAGCGGGGCGGCGCAGGGGATCACCACCCAGGACCTCGAATACCCGCTCGACGACGAGGACCTCGCCTCCGGCAGCACGCGCGGGGTGAGCAATATCCTGCTCAAATCACCCGCGACCGTCAGTCTTAAATCGGGTCTGCTGCTCTGTATTGTCATCCATCATTGAAAGACCCTTTTATTGTGAGCTTGAAAGGAGCAAAGATGTACCCCAAATTTTTCAGCCTGCCCGGATGGACCTTCCTGGCTGGCCTGTTGATCTCGCTTGCCTGGCTGACGGGGTGCGCCCCAGCCAGGCAAGCGCAGACCCCGCCCCCCACCGAAGCCGCAACGCTCCGGGTCATGACGCACGACTCGTTTGCGATCTCTGAAAGCGTGCTCGCCCAGTTCGAAACGCAGAACAACGTCAAGGTCCAGTTCCTCAAATCGGGCGATACGGGCACGGCGCTCAACAAAGCCATCCTCGCCAAGGACAACCCGCTTGCGGATGTGTTTTACGGCGTGGATAACACGTTTCTGAGCCGGGCGCTGGACGAAGGCATTTTCGACGCCTACGCTTCCCCGCTTCTGGAGCAGATCCCGGATGACTTCGAGCTGGACGCCACGCATCACGCCCTGCCGGTGGATTACGGGGATGTGTGCGTGAACTATGACAAAGCGTTCCTGGCCGATCACGGCCTCACCCCGCCCGGATCGCTGGCAGACCTGGCTCTCCCCGAGTACAAGGGCTTGCTCGTGGTCCAGAACCCGGCCACTTCCTCGCCCGGGCTGGCCTTCCTGCTCGCCACGATCGCCAATTTCGGCGAGGACGGGTATTTGGATTACTGGGCCAAACTGGTTGAGAACGATGTGCTGGCGGTGAACGGGTGGGAAACCGCTTACAACACCGAGTTCAGCGGGGCAGCGGGAAAAGGGCCGCGCCCGCTCGTCGTCTCCTACAATTCCAGCCCCGTGTTCGAGTTGATCTACGCCGAAGAAGAGATCACCGAGCCCTCGACCGCGGCGCTGGTCGCCCCCGGAGCCTGCTTCCGCCAGATCGAATTCGTGGGGGTTCTAAAAGGCGCCAGGCAGCGCGCCCTGGCGGAGAAATGGGTCGATTTCATGCTCTCCACCTCTTTTCAGGAAGACATGCCGATGCAGATGTTCGTCTTTCCGGTCAATAAAGAGGCGAAGCTGAGCGAGATGTTTACGCGCTACCTGGAGATCCCGCAGCAGACCGCACAGGTCGACCCGCGCCTGATCGCAGAGAAGCGCGCCGAATGGCTGAACGCATGGACCGAGACGGTGCTGCGCTGACGCTCCCCCCTCGCGCCAGCCTGCGGGAGCGCCTGGGGCGCGGGTGGCTCTGGCTGCTGCCCATGGCGTTCCTGGCCGCCTTCTACTTCTACCCGCTGCTGAGCATCCTGGGGGTCAGTTTCAGCCGCGCCGGGGGAGACGTCTTCGCGCCCTTTGCGGCAATTTTGCGCTCGCCCGCGCTGGTCGGCGTCGTCCGTTTCACGTTCTGGCAGGCCGCCCTCTCGACCCTGCTCACGCTGGTTTTCGGCCTGCCAGGCGCATACCTGCTCGCGCGCTATAAAATCCGGGGGAAAAGCCTGATCCTGGCTGTGACCGGGATCTCGTTTGTGCTGCCTACCCTGGTGGTTGCGGCGGCCTTCAACGCCCTGCTGGGCCCGAGCGGCTGGGTCAACCTGACCCTGATGACCCTGCTGGGGCTGAGCCGCCCGCCGATCCAGTTCATGAACACCTTTAGCGCGATATTAATTGCCCACGTGTTTTATAACACGACCATCGTGCTCAGGCTGGTGGGGGACTTCTGGTCGCACCTCGACCCGCGCATGGCGCAGGCCGCGATGACGCTGGGGGCGAACCGCTGGCAGACGCTCCGCCGCGTTGTGCTGCCGCTGCTGCTGCCGGCGATCGCCTCCGCAGCGTTGTTGATCTTTATCTTTGACTTCACTTCCTTTGGCGTGATCTTGGTCCTGGGCGGCCCGCGCTTCGCCACCATCGAGGTCGAGATCTACAACCAGACCATCGGGCTTTTCAACCTCCCGCTGGCGGCGGCCCTGGCGGTCATCCAACTGGTTTGCACCCTGGCGCTGGCGGTCATCTACTCCCGTCTCAGCGCCCGGATTTCGCGCCCGATCAACCTGCGCCCGCAAAAATTCACCGAGCGGCAGCTCTCCGGCCGGGGGAGCCGTATCCTGGCGGGGGTTTACCTGGCCGTCCTGCTGGGCCTCCTGACGCTCCCGCTGCTGGCTCTGGTCACGCGCTCTTTCGTCCAGGTCGAGCCGGCGCGCGGAGGGCTGCGCAGCGTCCAGGTCCAGCCGACCCTGGCGTATTACCAGGAGCTTTCACGCAACCCGAGCGAATCGTACTTCTACGCGCCTCCCTCGACCGCCATCGCGATCTCGCTGGGTTACGCCGCGCTCACCGTGGTGCTGGCCCTCGCGATCGGGCTGCCGGCAGCCTGGGCGCTTGCGCGCGAGCCGGGCAGCGCGGCCAGCCAGGTATTCGAGCCCTTGCTGATGCTCCCGCTCGGCACCTCCGCCGTGACGTTGGGGCTGGGCTTTATCGTCGCCCTCGACACGCCGCCCCTCGATTTGCGCGCCTCCCCCCTTCTGACGCCGCTGGCGCACACCCTGGTGGCCTTCCCGTTTGTGGTGCGCAGCCTCGCCCCGGCATTGAGCAGCATCAAACCACGCCTGAGGCAGGCGGCGGCGGTGTTGGGCGCCTCTCCTGGCAGCGTGCTGCGCTGGATCGAACTGCCCCTGGTGGGCAGGGCGCTTCTGGTGGCGGCGATCTTTGCGTTCACGATCTCGTTGGGCGAGTTCGGCGCGACCGCCCTGGTCGCCCGGCCCGAATACCCGACCATCCCCGTGATGATCTATCGCTTCTTATCCCAGCCCGGCGCCCTCAATCACGGCAAAGCGCTCGCGCTGAGTACCCTGCTCAGCCTGGTGACCGGGGTGAGCATGCTGGCGA
>JADYYC010000292.1 GCA_020853835.1 Anaerolineales bacterium | reverse complement strand
GCATCTGGCGCGCCGACGTAATCGAAGAGGTGGTATTCACGACCGGTTAGCTGGGCGAATTTATCCATTGATCTTTGAACGATCTCTGGGCAGTGGTTGTAATATTGGTTTACAGTTTCGCGGCCCTGGAAGAAGACATCCGGGTTTTGGGCTGTGCCGCGCAGCACGGGGCGGTCGGGGGACAACCCGCGCCCACGATGGGCCTGCACCAGCGCGTCGTCTATGAGTGACTGCAAGTCTTCTACGGTCAGGCGTTCAATTTTGTTGACCTCGGAGGAGGTGCGGAAACCGTCAAAGAAATGGATGAATGGCACGCGGGCTTCGAGGGTCGCCATGTGCGAGATTGCGGCGATGTCCTGCGCCTCTTGAACTGAATTCGAGGCGATCAAGGCGAAACCAGTTCCGCGCGTTGCCATGACATCGGAGTGGTCTCCAAAGATGGAAAGCGCATGCGTGGCAACTGTGCGGGCTGAGACATGGAAAACGGTTGGGGTCAATTCTCCTGCGATCTTGTACATATTTGGGATCATGAGGAGAAGGCCCTGCGAGGCTGTGAACGTCGTTGTCAGCGACCCGGTCTGGAGCGCGCCATGAACCGCACCTGCCGCGCCGCCTTCAGATTGCATTTCGACGACCAGAGGTACAGAACCCCAGATATTTGTCATTTTCTGGGCCGACCATTCATCTGCAAATTCACCCATCGAAGAAGAAGGGGTGATAGGGTAAATCGCGATCACTTCACTCAATTTGTGCGCAATAAAGGCGGTTGCTTCGTTTGCATCAATTGTGACAAGAGGTCTTTTCATTTTGCTCTGACTCCATTTGCGAGATATTTCCAGTTGTCCCTGGGAGATTATCTAATTATCATCCAAAAGCTGTGAAAGCTCGTTTCTTCACCAACCTAGTTTAGTCTGGATTCGTGATTTCATATAGTAATTAATGACATATAAAAACATGTGGACTGTCATATTTCAGACAAATAAGGTTGTGTTTAGTTCGGCTGAATTGACCTGGTTAAATCACCCGCTCCTAATTCTCTCGGTTTCCAGGCAAATAAAATTTTGTTGAATAAATTTCAAGGATTCCAACTTTATTGGAATTGTGCTATACTTTGAACATGGAGCAAGACCGGCATATCTGGCAGGTTTGGGCAAGGAACTTGCAACGGTGGGGGGTGAGTGATTGGGCAGCCGCCTTTTTAGAGGTCTCTGGTCCATTGACAATCATCGGCGCTCAATTTGTCTATTTGTGCCAACCATGGTTGGGCGGAAGCGGTCGGGACGATCGACTGGCTTCTCTTGCCAGGCTGTTGGAGAATAGTTCGAGTAAACAAGAGTTCATCAATCTGCTGCAGGAGGCGGCCGATCTGTGAGCAGCGAGGTGGCTGAACCAAGTCTAATCGGATTAGCTTTCATCGTCCTTTTTATTGGATTGATGGTTGCATACCTGCTTTTGCGCAAGGACCAGACAAGCAGGCCATTGCGTGAAATTCCAGCATTTGCTCGCTTGCGCCGCTCTATTGGCCTGGCGGTCGAGACAGGAATGCGGCTGCATATCGCGTTGGGAAATGGCGGCATCCAGGGGTTGCGTGGCGCGCCCGGTATGGTCGGGCTGAGCGTTATCCAGCGGATTTCTCGCTCTGCGGCAATCAGCGACCGCCCTCCAACGGCGACGAGCGGAGAAGCAGTGCTTTCCATTTTATCTCAGGATGCTCTGCGCTCAGGTTATCGAGAGGCCAACGCCGAATACCAGTTCGAGCCGACATCCGGCCAACTCAGCGGCCTGACTCCCTATTCGTTTGCCGCTGGCGTGATGCCGACTATCTACGACGAACATGTGTCGGTGAATCTGATGCTGGGGTCTTTCGACGCCGAGGTCGCCCTGATAAGCGAAGCGGCGGAACGCACGGAAAGCCTGACCATCGGCGGCAGTGAGAATATTAATGCGCAGGCGATTTTATTTGCCAGCGCCCAGGAAATGTTGGTGGGTGAAGAGATGTTCGCCGCCGGCGCCTACCTCCAAACAGGAAAGATGCACATCGCAAGCTTGTTTGCGCAGGATGTGCTGCGCTGGGTGATCTTCGTGATCATCCTCGTCGGCGCAGGGATGAAACTGGCAGGTGTGTTGTGAAACTTCGCTTGCGGACACCTGCCCTGGGCGGAATTGCGATAGTTTCCGGCGGGATCGTCCTGCTGGGTTATTTTCTCCCCATCCCAATCATAAGCGGGTTGCGCTCGGTTTTCCTGGAATGGGCTCTGATTTTGTCTGCGGTTGCGCTGGTGGTTGGCGTGATCAACCTGTTCAGTGTCCATGCAAACAAAGTAAAGGCGGGAGGCGAGCAGGGGGTTTTTAGCGTGATTCTGATCGTTTCGCTCGTGCTGACCTTTGTTGTGGTGGTCTTCTTCGGCCTGACCTCGGAAACTTCTTTATGGATTTTTAATTACCTCCTCCTACCCGTTGAATCTAGCCTGGTCGCAATTCTGGCTGTTGTGCTGCTGGTTACATTGGTCCGTCTGTTTTCTAAAAAACTATCGGTCTTTAATTTGATTTTTGCATTGACGGTGTTCTTCCTGTTGGCTGCCACGGTGATCGTGGCCTGGATCGATATCCCGGAGATCGGCTTGCTGCGCGATTGGGTTACGCAGACCTGGTCGCTAGCGGGAACGCGCGCAATTCTTCTCGGAGTGTCTCTGGGTGCAATCGCGACAGGGCTGCGGATCCTGTTGGGTGCGGACCGGCCATACGAGGGTTAAGAGTGAGCGAGATTCGCTGTCCAATGTGCGGGAGAGTCAACCCGGAGAACGCCGAGACTTGCCAATACTGCGAGGCGCGCCTGAAACCGGTTTGGCAAGAAGGGGAATCATCTGCTGCGGGTTCTGAAACCGGCGCGAATGCAGACGATTTTGCCCGCTGGCTTGCCTCCTCCTCAGACCTGGAACCACCCGCGCTTTCTGACGCCGAAGAAGATGAACCGGTGCCGGACTGGTTGAAAGGTCTGCGCGACGATGTAGGAAATGAGCATTTCCTCGGGGAATCTTCCTCAGACATCGACGGGTTTGGCGGGGCTTCTGCCAGCGAAGAAGAACTGCCTGATTGGTTGAAAGATATTGTCCCGTCGTCGGAAACAGGCGCGGCGCTCCCTGACAACAAGCCAGAGCTGCCCCAATTTCAAGATGAAGACCCTGAATGGATGCGTCGAATCGGCAACGAATCGCGATTTGATCCATTTGCTGAGGAAGCGGAAAAACCCCAACCCCTTGGGGATGACCACGAAACCGGTCAGGAAGTCCCCCTTGAGCCTCAGATTTATGAATTCATGGCAGAAGAAGCGGCCCCCGTCGAAGAAACTGGCGAGCCTGATTTACCAGCCTGGCTCTCGCCTGAAGAAAGTGAAGAAGGCATCTTAGATTGGCTTTCAAAACCCTCGCAATTTCAAGACGAGACACCTTCTATGCAATCAGAGAATGAGGGGCAGTTTTCCTCCTGGCTTGATTCTTCAACCGAATCACTATTGGGTGAGGAACCACCACTCGAAGCGCAGCCTGAGGATGTCTGGCGTTTTGAACAGCCTGCCAGCGAGCAGCAGCCAGCCGAAGAACAACCTTTTGAAGATCTGTCACCCACTGATCTTCTGCACGGCAAAGAGCTCGATAGAGAAGCTGTGCCTGCGGAATATATCCCAGACTGGCTGACTGGATTGGACGCGGAGAGCCAACCCCAAGCAGCGGAGTCTTTGGAATTGCCTGCCGCAGAAGAGCAGGGGTTATCAGGAGAGACCGAGCCAATTTCCACCCCGGGGGAGATTTCTCCCGCGCAAGAAACCGAGCCTTCCGAGATAGACGGCGCTGCAATCGAGCAGCCCGCTTTCGATTCGTGGGGCTGGGATTTCGGGCCCGATACAGACCTCCCCGAATCGGACCAGGCGAAACTTTTTGACAATGATCTGAGCTGGTTAGAAAAACTCGAGACAGGATTACCGGAACAGCCTCAGGAAACGCCTCTATCCGAGGAGAAGCCTCCTCAGGCGCCTGAAGATCGGGAGGCTCAAGCGGATGATCAATACGCGGGCTGGCTCTCACAGATCGTAAAGACCGAACCGGAAGAACAGCCCCCGGCGTTCACCTCCGATATCGGACAGGAAGCCATTTCAACCGCTGATTTACCAAGCTGGTTGAAGGCGATGCGCCCGATGGAAGCCTTGGACCTCGAGGGGCGGCTGGATCTTGGAGACCAGGAACAACCCGAGAAAGCCGGCCCCCTGGCAGGCTTGATCGGCGCATTGCCAGCTGAGCCTGAAATTATTCGTTCGGTCAGACCGCCGGCCTATGCTCAACGGCCGCAAATCTCCGAGATGCACGAGTCGCAGGCGAGCATGCTGGCAGAATTACTTGCACAGGAAGGCTCGCCAAAACCTCTACCACACACGCCGATCGTCAAGTTCCAAAGCTTGCAGCGCATTTCCATAGGCGTCATCCTGTTTGTGGTCATCTTTTTCTCACTGCTTGCAACGCCGCTGAATTTCGGCCCGCCTGCTTTAAACGCGCAGGCATTTGCGGTCAACCAGTTGGTCTCCGGCTTACCACCGGGTTCCCCCGTCCTGGTCGCGGTGGATTATTCGCCGGGCTTCTCAGGCGAGATGGCGGTCAACCTCGAACCGGTGCTGGCGCATATCCGCGCTGGCGGGGGGCACCTGGCGCTGGTCTCCACCCTGCCCGTCGGCCCGCTTCAAGCAGAGCAATTGATGCATACATTAACGCCAGGGGCGGAAGCCGTGAACCAGAGCGCGTATACCAATCTTGGTTTCATCCCCGGAGGCTTGACGGGCATCCTGGCTTTTGCACAGGATCCTCGGGGCGTGGTTGCGTTCGATACCAACGGCGAAAATGCCTGGGACAACCCTGCGCTCTTTCGTGTCAATTCGATCAACGATTTTTCGCTCATACTGGTTGCCTCAGAAAACCCGGACACCGTTCGAATGTGGATCGAACAGACGCAGCCATTGCGTGGCGATACGCCGATGATCGTGGTGTCCAGCGCCCAAAACGAGCCGGTGATTCGTCCGTATTATGATTCGTATCCCAGGCAGGTTCAGGGGTTATTGGGCGGTCTGTCTGCCTCGGCTCAGTATGAGGTATTGTCTGGAGGGCGGGGCTCTGCGCTG
>JADYYC010000291.1 GCA_020853835.1 Anaerolineales bacterium | reverse complement strand
GCGAGGTACTGCACCACCACGTAGAGGCTGTCGGGCAGCTCATTCACGTAGAGCACGGGGTTGTAATAGAGCAGCGCCAGCCCGATCAGCAGATAGACGACGCTCACCCAGCGGCTGTACCCGCCGCCGGCGATCATCAGCCACACCAGCCCCACCACCGCCGCCACGAACAGGAACTGCAGCAGCGGGTAGAACCACACCAGGGTCGTGTCGAGCGTCCCCAACTGGGCGTTGCGATCTAAGAGCGCCTGCAGGATCAGATCGAAGACGAACCCCAGCACCAGCAAACCGATCACCCCGCTCACCAGGAGCAGGTTTTGCAATCCTCTACTTTCACTCATCCATCTCTCTCCTTAGAGCAAGTTTGGTCATTTATCATCACAATTATCATTTCGTACCGCCGCATTTACACCTGTCATTTCGAACCGCCGTCAGGCGGTGAGAAATCTTCACCCTCGCCATCCAAGATTTCTCCTCGCTGCGCTCGTCGAAATGACGGAGGGCGCTGCGCTCGTCGAAATGACGGAGGGGGCTGGCTCCCCCTCTCCCCTTGGGAGAGGGCCGGGGTGAGGGCCTAACCGGGGTGAGGGCCCAACCACTGCTCCCGGGGTGAGGGCCCAACCGGGGTGAGGGCCCAACCGAGGCGCGCGCCCAACCCCTCGCCCCTCCAAATACCAGCGCGAGCGGCGCAGGCAATGGATTATAATCTTAGAGCCGCAAGATTGCACTATTAAAGAAAAACCAACCCGCAGGAAAACCACATGGAACAACCACCTCAAACCACCCCAGCCCAACCCCCGAAACCTCAGTTCCCCCCAACGCCGATCGTGCACGCCCGCGGCACGCACCTGCAGATCGGGCGGCAGATCGGCGCGGCGATGTCCGAGCAGGTGCGCCACAGCCTCGAAAGCGCCCGCAAGCTCATCGAGGGTTCGTATGCGACGCTCGAGCTGAGCTGGGAAGGGGCGCTCATCCAGGCGCGCAAATACCTGCCCTTCGCCCAGGAGCGCTACCCGCAGTACGTGGACGAGATGATGGGGATCGCCGAGGGGGCGGGCGTGTCGTGCGACGACCTCGCCACCCTCAACGCGATGGAAGCGATGACGATGGACGCCCTCCACCTGACCAAGTGCACCAGCATGGCGGTCAATCAGGAGCGCACCGCCGACGGGCACGTGCTCGTCGCCCACAACGAGGACTGGGTGCCGGAGGACGAGGCGGACGTGTACCTGGTGCACGCCGAGCCGGACGACGAGCCGGCCTTCCTGGCGATGACCTACGGCGGGCTGCTCCCCAACATCGGGTTCAACTCGGCCGGGATCGCGCAGTGCTGCGACACGGTCTACCCGACCGATTCGCGCATCGGCATCCCGCGCATCTTTGTCTCGCGGGCGGTGCTCGGAGCGCGCACCCTGTCCGATGCGCTGCGGCTGGCCCTCATGCCGCAGCGCGCCGCCGGTTACAACCACCTGCTGGCGCACGAGTCGGGCGAACTGTACTCGGTCGAGGTCTCGGCGCGGCGGTTTGGGATCCTGTACGGCGAGGACGGGTACATCGCCCACACCAACCACTACCTGGACGGTAAGATGCAGGCGGTCGAGAAAGAGCCGGACGAGTTGATCGGGACGCGTCTGCGCTACTTCCGGGCGGTGCGCCTGCTGCGCCAGAGCCGGGCGCACACGGTCAAATCGCTCAAGACGATCCAGCGCGACCACCTCAACTATCCGGAATCGATCTGCAACCACGAGGTGGAGGGAGACGGACCGCTCGACCGCGAGAAGACCATCAACGCCCTGATCATGGACCTGACCGCCCGGGCGATGCACGTCGCCTGGGGCAACCCGTGCCAGAGCAAGTATCACACGTTCTATCTTGAAGCTTAGGGGTTATTCGATCGACGCGCCGCGGCTGGCCCGGCAAAGGTACACCTGGGCGTGGTTGCCGGTGGCGGCAAGGTAGCCGCGCTTCAACCCATCGATAAAGACCTCGGCCTGGCTGGTCTCGACCAGGTTGATCGTGCACCCGCCAAACCCGGCGCCGGTCATGCGCGCCCCCACGCAGCCGGGCAGCTTGCGCGTCAGTTCCACGAGCGTGTCCAGTTCGGGCGTGCTGACCTCGTAGAGCGTGCGCAGGCTGTTGTGCCCCGCGTACATGAGCGCGCCGAGCGACTGGCGGTCGCCGCGCTGCATTGCGCTCAGGGCGGTGCGGACGCGCTGGATCTCTTTGATGACGTGCTCGGCGCGCTTGCGCGGGATCTCGTCCAGGTAGGTCGAGTAGGCGGCGAACTCGGTCGAGGAGACGTCGCGCAGCGAGTGGATGCCGGGCAGGTAGCGCCGCAGCGCCTCGACCGCCTGCTCACAGGCCGCCCGGCGGTCGTTGTACTCCGAACCGGCCAGGCTGCGCCGCTGCCCCGAATCGGCGATCACGAGCGAAAGCCCCTCGGGGATGGGCGCCGGCTGCCATTCCAGGCTGCGCGTGTCGAAATAGAGGGCGTGGTCCTCCACGCCGCAGATGCTTGCAAACTGATCCATCAACCCGGTCGAGACGCCCACGTATGCGTTCTCGACCCGCTGGCAGAGCAGCGCCAGCTCAATCGGGTCGACCTGCCAGCCGCCCAGCGCCTGCCAGGCGGTTGCGAACGCCACCTCGATCGCCGCCGACGAGCTCAGCCCGGCCCCGATCGGCACTTCGGAGGTGAACGCGGCCTGCATGCCGCCCACCTTCAGCCCCGCCTGGCGCAGCGACCAGGCCACTCCCGCCGGGTAAAGCGCCCAGGAGGGCAGCGGCTTCCCGCTGGCATCGATTTTCTGCTCCAGGTCGGCCATCCGCAGCGAAACCTGCGCATCGAGGTCGATTGCAACCAGGCGCAGGCAGTCGTCGTCGAGCGGCGCGGCGTTCAGATAGACCGCCCGGTCGATCGCGGCCGGCAGCACCAGCCCCTCGTTGTAATCCACGTGCTCGCCGAGCAGGTTGACGCGCCCCGGCGCGCGCGCCAGCAGGGCGGGCGGACGGTTAAAGGCGCGCTGAAAGGTTTCGGAGAGGCCGGCGGGGATCATTTAATGACCAGCTCGACCAGGTTTGCAAAGATAAACAGACCCAGGGCGGCGAAGATCCAGAACTGCGCCCCGGCGTTTGCGGCTATGAAACCCAGGGCGGAGGCGAGGATCATGACCGCCAGGGTGAAGCTGTGCGCAGGATAGGGATGGCGTTGGATGGTTTGGATCAGGGAGCGAAACATTCCCTGATTATACCGCGTCAAGCGCGCCGCCGCATTATCGAAGCGGCGTGACGAGCAGGGTGAGCTGGTAATCGGCGGTGGGGATCACCTCACGCGGGTTTTCCGGGTAGGGGTCGACCGAGAGCAGCTCGATCCGCAAGTCCTTGTAGGTGTAGGTGTCGCCCGGCTCCATGTTTTTCCTGAGCGTGCTCAGCTCGAAGACCTCGGCGGGTGAGCCGGAGGACCAGGCGCTGAGCTGCAGGCGCGCCTGCCCCGTCCAGACGCAGAAGGTCTTCGCCGGGCAGCGCGAATCTTCGAGGACCTGGTCGAAGCGCAGCCTGACCTTCCCGTCCTGCAGGCTGACTTCGCCGCCGTATGGCAGGATGAAGGGCGTCTTCGGAACCACCTGGCGCGGCGCGTTTTCCGGCGCGTTGGCGGCGGCGGGCGCCTCGACCGGCATCGATGCCGGCGCGGGCATCTGACGCGCGGCTCCCCCGCAGGCGGCCAGAAAGGCTGTCAAGAGTAAGAGCGCCAGCGCGGCCGCTGGCCGTAAATGTGGGGGACGGGGTTTCATTTGGGGCTGACCTCCTCATAGCGGTAAGCGCCCGGAAAACCGGCCTCGGCCTGTTTGGCTTTGGCGCTCCAGCCGCTGATGGCGAGCTGGTACACCGCCAGGCCCTCGAGGTCGTCCTCGCCGGGCAGCGCATAGCCCTCGCCGGGGGCGAATTGCGGGGCGAGCTTCAACATCAGCAGGTTCAGCACTTCCAGGCAGCGCCGCGGGTCTTCGACGACCGAGAGCCGTCCAAAGACGACCACGCCCTGGTACTCAGCGCCAAAGGAGCAGGCGCGCTTGCCGGGCAGAAAGCGTCCCATCTCGTAGGCGGTGAAACAGACCTTCGGGTTGAGCCGGATGTTCTGCATCACGCGCCCCTCGTCGGCGGAATGCATGTAGATCGCGTGGGCGGCTTCGTCATAGACGAAGAACTTGGCGCTCAGAAAGGGCTGGTCTTCGTAGACCGTGGCGAGCACGCCGACCGGCTCCCGCTTCAGGAAAGCCTTGATCCAGCCCTCGTCGGGGATGGCCAGCTTCTCGCGGCGGATGCGGGTGAATTCAGGGTCGTAGGTCTGGCTCATGGCTCCTCGTCTGGCTGGCGGCGTCGAAAACCCCGCCAGCGCTTCTTTTGAGATGACGCCCGCGCGGGCG
>JADYYC010000290.1 GCA_020853835.1 Anaerolineales bacterium | reverse complement strand
CGGGCGCCGGGCGATACCTGGCTTTCTCACACCTACCTGGGTTATAACTACCGCCTCAATGAGATGAGCGCCGCCCTGGGCCTGGCCCAAATGAACCGCCTGGAAAGCCTGCTCGCCCGCCGGGAGCAGGTTGCCGAATGGTACCATGCGCGCCTGACCAGGCTGGAAGGCCTGGTGGAACCTCCCCAACTTGCCCCCGAAACCAGCCGGGCGAGCTGGTTTGTCTACGTCGTCCGTTTAGCCCGGGGGATCGACCGCGAGGCCGTCGCAGAAATGCTCGACCAGCGCGGTATACCGGCTCGGCCCTATTTCATCCCCATCCATTTGCAGCCATACATGGTCGAACGCTTTGGTTACCAGCCGGGCGATTTTCCGATCACCGAGGATCTGGGAAGGCGTGGGCTGGCGCTGCCCTTCTCGGGCGTGATGAATGAGGAACAGGTCGAAGAAGTCTGTCAGGCGCTTGCCGACGCGCTTTACGCTCGTCCCTCTTGAGCGACTCAATGACGGTAGATACACCTCCTTCGATTGTGTTTATGGGGTCGCCCGAATTCGCGGCGCCCCTCCTGCGCGCGCTGGAGGCGCATTACCGGATCGCGGGCGTGATCACCCAGCCCGACCGCCCCTCCGGGCGGGGGCGTTCGCTCAAACCCCCTCCCGTGAAAGAGCTGGCGTTGGAACTCAGCCTCCCGCTCCTCCAACCGCGCCGGCTGCGCGAACCCGAAGCGCTGGCTCAACTGCGCAATTGGGCACCGGATTTGATCGTGGTGGCAGCCTTCGGGCAGATCTTGCGCCCCGAGGTGCTCGACCTCCCGTCAGCGGGCTGCGTCAACGTCCATGCCTCGCTGCTGCCGCGCTGGCGCGGCGCAGCCCCCATCCAGGCCGCCATCCTGCACGGCGACCGGGAGACGGGCGTGACGATCATGCGCATGGACGCGGGCGTGGACACGGGCGCGATTTTAAGCCAGCGCGCGACGCCCATCTACGCCAGCGATACAGCCGGTGAGCTCTCGCAGCGCCTGGCTGCCCTGGGCGCCGACCTATTGATCGAGACTTTACCCGGTTATTTGAGCGGGCGCATTTCCGCTAAGCCTCAGGACGAAAAAGGCGCCACCTATGCGCCGATGCTCAGCAAAGAAGACGGGCGGCTGGACTTTAACCGCCCTGCCGAAGAGCTGGAGCGCCGGGTGCGCGCATTTCAGCCCTGGCCGGGGGCGTTTTTTGACTGGCACGGCCAGGCAGTGAAGGTGTTGCGCGCCTCCGTCGTTCTGGACCAGCCGGATGTCCCACCGGACGGCCCGGGAGGCCACACAATACATAATAGTAAGCCAGCCATCTTCACGGGCAAGGGCCTGTTGGTCATCGAAGAGATCCAGCCAGCCGGGAAACGGCCCATGAGCGGGGGCGATTTTCTGCAGGGAGCGCGCGGCTGGGCATGAGTAGGACGCTCTTTTCAAAACGCCTGGAGCTTTTCCCCATCGCTGCTGAGGTGCGCGGAGAGACGCTTTTTATTTCCGGTTTGAGTCTGAACGACCTGGCTCAGGAATTCGGAACCCCGTTGTATGTCTACGATCAGGCCACGCTGGATAGAAACCTGCAGGACTATCGCGCCGCGCTCAGCGCGGCTTATCCTGGCAAGAGCGGCGTCACCTATGCGGGCAAGGCGTTTTTGTGTCTGGCGATTGCCCAGTGGGCGCGCGAGAGAGACCTGTGGCTGGACTGCACCGGCGCGGGGGAGCTGTCAATTGCCCAGGCAGCCGGTATTAAGCGAGATAACGTGCTGGTTCACGGGGTAAACAAGAGCCAGGCAGACCTGCAAGCGGCGGTTGCCGCGGCTGGGACGATCGTCGTGGATCACCTGGCCGAGCTTGAGAAGCTGAGCATGATGAAGCGCTCGGGAAGCCATCCCTTTCCGCAAATCTGGCTCAGGCTGCGGCCCGGTCTGGCGGTAGAAACTCACAGCTACACGCAGACAGGCCAATCGGACAGCAAGTTTGGCATGAGCCCCGACGAGATCGAGAGGGCTGTCCAGCTCTGCCGCGCCGCAAACCTGGAACTGAGCGGGCTGCACTTCCACCAGGGATCGCATTTCCACGACCCGGCGCCGCTCGAGCCCGCGATCGAGACGGCCCTGGATCTGCTGGATAGACTCAACCGCCAAACCGGCTGGTTCCCAAAGATGTTCTGCCCCGGCGGGGGCTGGGGCGTGCCCTATCATGAGGACGAGCTGCCGCACCCGCCCGTCTCGGATTACATCGGCTTGGTTGGGCGCGTATTGGCCCAGGGCTGCCGGCGGCGCGGCCTCCCGCTGCCAGACCTGCAACTCGAGCCGGGGCGCAGCCTGGTTGCCCGGGCCGGGGTAGCCCTGTACCGGGTGGAATCGGTGAAGCAGACCGACCAGCGGCGCTGGCTGCTGCTCGACGGCGGGTTGGCGGACAACCCACGCCCGGCGCTGTATGGCGCGCGCTACACCTGCCTGCCGGTGAGCGCCCCGGAAAGAGCCAATGAGGGCCCCGCCTGGCTGGCTGGCCCGTTTTGTGAGAGCGGCGACGTCCTGATCGAACGCCTGCCGATGCCGGCGGTTCAAGCGGGGGAATACGTCGCGGTGCCCGTCAGCGGCGCCTATCAATTGAGCATGGGCAGCAATTACAACGGGGCGCGCCGCCCCGCCGTGGTCTGGCTGAACCAGGGACGTTCGACCTTGATCCAGCGGCGCGAGACCCTGGATGATTTAATCCGGCGCGATCTCCCGCTTCCCGACCCACACAGCGGGGATGCCCAATAACATCTGGAGATCGAAATGGGAGAGATACAGGCGGCAGCACCGGTAAAGGGCCAGATGCGGTTTCTTGTCTTTGGCGCCGGCGCAGTTGGAACCTACATCGGCGGCAGCCTGGTCCTGGGCGGGCAGGAGGTGGTCTTCCTGGACAGGCCGGAAGTCTGCCAACGGTTGGGACAAACCGGTTTGCTGCTGAACATCTATGGACAGGAATATGCGATCCGCCAGCCCGCCGTGCTCGAATCGATCGACAAGGCTCTGGCGAGAGGCCCCTATGACGCGGCCATCTTCGCCCTCAAGTCCTTCGACACCCGCGCTGCCCTGGAGGCGCTCCTGCCATACCGCGATCAGATGCCGCCCGTGCTGTGTCTGCAGAACGGCGTTGAAAATGAAGGATTGATCGCCGAGGCGCTTGGGGGCGAGCGGGTTATCGCAGGGACCCTGACGAGCGCAATCGGCCGCGCCGGGCCCAACCAGGTCGTGCTCGAACGGCTGCGCGGGGTTGGGATAGCCGGCACGCACCCGCTTTCGCAGTCAATCGTTGGGGCGTTCAACCAGGCCAGCCTGAACGCCCGCCTTTACCCATCCGCCTCGGACTTGAAATGGTCCAAGCTGTTCACCAACCTGGTCGCGAACGCCAGCTCGGCCATCCTGGCGATGACGCCCGGAGAGATTTACGCCCACCCGGGGCTTTATCAGCTCGAGATGGCTCAGCTTCGGGAAACCCTCCAGGTTATGCGGGCGCTTAAGCTGCACTTGACCGACCTGCCAGCCACTCCGGTGCGCGCCCTGGGCGCGGCCGTCCAGAGCCTGCCGCTCTGGTTATCCCGGCCCCTGGTCCGCCGTTCGGTGGAAAAAGGCCGGGGCGAAAAAATGCCCTCGTTATACATCGACCTGCATTCGGGGCGTGGAAAGAGCGAAGTGGATTTCTTAAATGGGGCCGTGGTCCGTCAGGCGCAGAATTTGGGCATTCCAGCCCCTGTGAACCGCCTGTTGAACGACACCCTGTCTGCCCTGGTGCGCGGCGACCTGCCCATCGAGCGCTTCGCCCGAAAACCGGATCAGTTGCTCGCTTTGTGGGAAGCTTAAGCGAGGCTCAGCCCCGCTCTTTTGCGGCGATATCCTTCCAGCGCACAATATCGTAGATTTGTGGCAGCGGATTTACCGCTTCATCCATGACCTCGAGCGCGTCCTGCACCTTCAAACGCGCCTCGCTTAGCGCATTTGGGTGGTTGGCGTAGATCGTCGCCAGAGGCTCGCCCTGCTCTACCCGGTCGCCCACTTTATGGTGCACAAGCAGCCCCACGGCATAGTCGATGGGGTCGCCCTTCTTTGCCCTGCCGGCGCCCAGCAGCACCGAGGCCTCGCCGATCTGGAGCGCGTCGACCCTGGCGAGATACCCGCTGCGCCCCGCGCACACCGCCTCACACAGGCTGGCCTGGGGCAATTTTTCGGGCTGGTCCACAAAAGACACGTCCCCGCCTTGAGCCTGCACGAGCTGGCGGAAACGCTCCCATGCCCTACCGGATTTCAGCGCCTCGTTGACAAGCTCCGCCGCGTGCAGCTCGTCTTGAGCGATGTTTCCCAGCACCAGCATCTGGCTCGCCACCTGGACGCAGTGCAGCCGAAAGTCTGGCGGCCCGCCCCCGCGCAGGGTGTCAATCGCTTCGAGCACTTCCAGCGTATTGCCCACCGCCTGACCGAGCGGTTGGTTCATGTCCGAAATCATCGCCACGGTTTCACGCCCGGTTTCCTGACCGATCCTGACCATCGTCTCGGCCAGTTCACGCCCGCTCTCCAGATCGGTCATGAACGCGCCTGTGCCCACTTTGACATCCAGCAGCACCTTTTGCGCCCCGCCGGCGATCTTCTTGCTCATAATCGATGAGGCGATCAAGGGGATCGAGCGGACGGTTCCGGTCACATCCCGCAAGGCGTAGAGCTTTCCATCCGCGGGGGCAAGGTCGGCCGTCTGGCCGCACAGCACTAACCCCACACGGCGCAACTGGCTCAAGAACTCCTCGGTGGTGAGGCTCACCCGGTATCCGGGGATCGATTCCATTTTGTCCAGCGTCCCGCCCGTAAACCCCAGGCCGCGGCCGGACATTTTCGCCACAGGCAGCCCGCAGGCGGCAACGACTGGCTCCACCACCAGGGTCGTCTTATCGCCCACGCCGCCGGTTGAGTGCTTGTCCACCGCGATCGGGACCACGCCCGAGAGATCGATGGTCTCTCCAGAGAAGGCCATCGCCATAGTCAGGCTGCTGATCTCCTG
>JADYYC010000289.1 GCA_020853835.1 Anaerolineales bacterium | reverse complement strand
GCATGCGCCCTAACACGCGGTCATGCACCACCCGCAGCTCGCTCCGGATGACGCGCAGCCGATCCGAGGCGCTGTCGAGGATTTCGGCGCGCTCCGAGAGCGTGCGCGTGATCGCATCCACCAGCCCAGTTGGCCCCGGAAGACGTTGGACGAGGTCGAAGAGGGTCGGGTGCTGGAATTCCAGGCGCTCAAAGGTGCGGTTGAGCGTGCGCGCTGCCACGAGGGTGGATTTGATGTCCAGCAGGTCATTCGGCGCCAGCACCCCCGCATGACGCGCTAGATCGACCGGCTGTCTCACGTCACGCACGCCCCCGATGGTCAAAGCGGGGTGCGTGACCAACAGCCGGACCGCCTCGCCGGTCTCGGACTGGCGCCGGCGCACCTCGAACGGGTCGGCGGAGGGGCGGAGTTGGAGCGCTTTTTCAACCGAGGCGGCAAAGGCGCAATAGCCCGCCAGGCGTTCGAGAATCTTCGGAAATTCAAGCGTGATTAAGGTTTTTTCGTCCATTTCATGACCCGCCAGAGTGTCTCGGCGTTTCCAGCAATCGAGTCTACCATATCTTGCGCACCATCCACCATAGAGATTGCTTCGATAGCAGTAAACACCGCGTTCAGACTTCCGAAGTCTTTGAGACTTCGGAAGTCTGAATAATCTAGATCTGTGTGAATCTGTGGAAATCCGTGTCCAAAAGGGGGTTTCGACGCGGTGATGGGCCCTCACCCCAACCCTCTCCCGCAAGCGGGAGAGGGCTTTCGCGCCGTCATTTCGACGAGCGTCACCTCCTTTCGTCATTTCGACGAGCGAAGCGAGGAGAAATCTTAAATGACAAACGCCAGGATTTCTCACCGCCTGACGGCGGTTCGAAATGACAAAGAGAAATGACAACAATTCGAGATCATGTTGTTTATATTCTCCAATCGGGATGGGTTGTACTATAATAATTCAGACCGATGAGCGAAAACCGCAGCCTGCTGGCACGCATCCTCGTCTCGCCCGAAGAACCCCGCCTGCGGGCTGGATGGCGCCTGCTTCTCAATGCGCTGTTGATCCAATTTCTAAGCCTGCTGGCGCTCTTGCCATTTCTGTTCCTGCGCCTGCCGCAAAGCCTGCTCATCAACGGCCAGTTGATCTCGGTTCAAACAGCCACGGTCATCGTTGTGACCATCGCCGTCTTCATTTGCCGGCGCTGGCTCGACCGCCGCTCGATCGCCAGCCTGGGCCTGCAACTCGACCGGCAGAGCGCGATCGACCTGCTCGCCGGCTTCCTGATCGCGGGGCTGATGATGCTGGCGGTCTTCGCAATCCAGTGGGGCGCGGGCTGGTTGACCATCGGCGCCGGTGAGCCTGAAGCGGCGTCCGGCTGGCGCCCGATCCTCCTTCTACTGGTTATGCTGGGGGCGTTCATTGGCGGGGGCTGGCAGGAGGAGCTTTATTTCCGCGGCTACCTGCTCCAAAACCTGGAGGCCGGGCTCAACCTGACCTGGGGGGTGGTCATCTCGACCGTCATGTTCAGCCTGGCGCACGTCTTCAACCCGAACCTTTCGGCGATGGGTCTGCTGGGCATCCTGCTGGCCGGTTTCTTCATGGCGTACGCGTACCTACGGAGCGGCAGGTTGTGGCTGCCCGTCGGCCTGCACATCGGCTGGAACTTTTTCCAGGGGCCGGTGTTCGGTTTTTCGGTTAGCGGGCTGGATACCTTGCGGCTGGTGCACACCCAGGTCGGCGGGCCAGAGTTGATCACCGGGGGCGCGTTCGGTCCCGAGGCGGGGCTGGTGTTGCTGCCCGCCCTGGCGCTTGGCCTGGTGTGCGTCCAGCTTCTCACGCGCCACAGGGCGCAGATCAAAAACCTCTGACGATGGGACGATCATGAATTTCATCCTTGCCATAATACCGATTCTACTGATCCTCTACGTGATGGTTGGTCTGCGCTGGAGCGCGGCGCGGGCCGGGGCCGCCGGTTATCTGGCGGGCATGGTCATTGCGGTCGGGTTCTTTGGCGCCACGCCCGAATTGCTTGCCTATGCGCATGGTCGCGCGCTGCTCTTCTCCCTCGACGTGCTCCTCATCATCTGGGCCGCCTTCCTGCTTTATCGCGTCGTCGACGAAGCCGGCGCAATCCGCACCATCGGCCAGGCCCTGCCGCGCCTCACCCCCGACCAGGGCATGCAGGCGCTGGTGATCGGCTGGGTGTTTGCCTCTTTCCTGCAGGGCGTGGGCGGGTTTGGGGTGCCGGTCGCCGTCACCGCCCCGCTGCTGGTCGAGATCGGGCTGACCCCGCTGGCTGCGGTGGTGGTGCCCTCGCTTGGCCACGGCTGGGCGGTCACGCTCGGCTCGATGGGCTCCTCCCTCCAGGCGCTCATCGCCGCCACCGGCATGCACGCCGACGTGCTAGGCCCGCCGGCGGTGCTTATGCTGGGCGTCACCTGCCCCATGATCGGTTGGATGGCCGCACACTCGATCGAAGGCTGGAAGGGAGTGCGCCGCCTCTGGCTTCCAGCGCTGATCTGGGGAGTCGTGATGGGCGTCGTCCAGTACCTGGTGGTGCAGATGGGCGCCTGGAACATCGCCGCCTTTCTGGGCGGGGTGGCCGGTCTGCTAATCACCCCGCTGGTGATCAGACTCTTTGCTACCCTGAACCCTTCTCGCGCCTCTTCGAGTGAGGACAGGGCGCAAGACGGACACTTCACCTTGCGCACGTTCTTGATCGCAGTCTCGGGCTACGTCATCGTGATCGTGGTCACCCTGGGCATCCAGCTCATCCCGCCGGTCAAAGCTTTTCTGAGCCCGGTGGTGCTTCAGGTCAACTTCCCTGAAATTCGCAGCGCAGCCGGTTACGTGACGCCCGCCGGAAATGGGCGGACGATCAACCTCTTCGCCCACACGGGCAGCGTGCTGTTTTACGCCGCCGTGATTTCGTTCCTGGTCTACCGCGCCTTTGGCTGTTACAAGCCTGGGCCGATCAGGCGCATCTTGAACGGCACGCTGCAGCGGGTGATGCCCTCCAGCGTGAGCATCGTCTCGATGATCGCGCTGGCGCAGGTGATGGAACTGACCGGCATGACCGTCACGCTTGCGCGCGGCCTGGCGGACAGCTTCGGGGCGGTCTTTCCGCTCGTCGCCCCCTGGATCGGCGCCATCGGGGCCTTCATGACCGGCAGCAACACCAACTCCAACGTAGTCTTTGGGGCGCTCCAGCTAAAAACCGCCCTGCTTTTGGGGCTGCCCCCCGCAATCATCCTGGCCGCCCAGACCGCCGGCGGCGCCATCGCCTCGATCACCGCCCCTGCCAAGGTGGTGGTGGGGTGCTCGACGACCGGCATGGTTGGCAAGGAGGGCGAGGTCATGCGCCGCCTGCTCGCCTATACGGGCATTCTGATCGCCGTAATCAGCCTGCTGACCTGGATCGGAGTCAGCCTGACCCAATAGAGCGCATCGAGAGAAAAGCTTCAAACCTGACAGCTGCTCTCGAAACGACGTTTAAGCGCGATCCTCGATCGCAAAATATAAAACCTATTTGCCATTTTTGCGTATAATAAATGCAGATTCATGAGGAGAATTCTATGGCTGCCACCAAACGCGTTGGAATCTTGACCGGCGGAGGCGACGTGCCGGGCCTTAATATGTGTCTGAAGAGCCTGGTCTACCGCGCCATCGACCTGGGCTTCGAGCCGATAGGCGTTCGAAAAGGCTGGGAAGGCCTGATCCACTACAACCCCGACAGCCCCTCGACTTACAGCGATCACTTCATCGAGTTGACCAAGAATATCGTCCGCCCAATCGACCGCACATCCGGATCATTTCTGCACTCCTCGCGCCTGGACCCGCGCCAGACGCCGCACGCCATCGTCCCCGAACATCTGCGCACAAAAAAACAAGAGCCGCAAGACCTGACCCGTCACATCATGAAAGCGATCGAAAGACTTGGGTACCAGGCGCTTATCGTGATCGGCGACGACGATACGCTGCACTATGCCGCCCATTTGAGCAAGTTGGGCGTGCCAATCATCGCTATCCCGAAGACGATCCACAACAATATCCTCGGGACGGATTACACGCTGGGTTTCAGCACCGGCTTGATGCGCGGCGTGGCCTTCATCCACGAGCTGCGGGCGTTGGCTGGCTCGCGCGAACAGCTTGTGGTGCTCGAGACTTTCGCCGCCAAATCTGGTTACAGCACCCTGCTCATGGCCCTCCTGGCTGGCGTCGACCGGGTGCTCATCCCCGAAGTGGAGTACGACCCCGATCAGCTTGCCTACCTGATCACCCAGGACAAGCGTCAAACGCCCGCCAATTACGCCGTGATGCTGGTTTGCAACGGCGCCAGGCCAGCCCTGCAACAGGCCCAAAAGTACGCCCACCTGCTCTCGCCCGACAGCGCCCCCGAGCTTTCTCAGCCGCCTGAGCACGGCGCGGCAAGCGCTCGCGCGGCTCAAAAATTAAGCCAGGAGACGCTGGACGGGTACCACGGGATGATGGGCAGCGGAATGATCGCCTCGCAGCTCATGGCGCACATCACCGGCGAAGAAGTCTTCCTCCAATCGCTCACCTACCTGCTGCGCACCGGGCCGCCCGATGGACAGGACCTGCTCGGCGCGGCCAACTTTGCCCTCACCGCCGCCCGCCTGCTGGCGGAAGGCAAGCACGGCCGGCTTGCCGCTTTTGTGCAAGACCGGATGTGGTGCGATGTGGACATCCAGGCGGCGGTCGAGGGCGTGAAAACCGTCGACGTGGAAACCTGGTACGATCGCCAATCTTACAAACCCAGGCTCGAATTGATCTGGTCGGTCAATCCCCCCCGGGTCGAGCGCTGAACCGGCGCT
>JADYYC010000288.1 GCA_020853835.1 Anaerolineales bacterium | reverse complement strand
CTGAGCATCCCCTAACCCGAAAGGAGTTTGAGACTTGGAAAGCCTGACAACTGAATTCAAATTGGAGATGTACCGCCGGATGGTGAGAATCCGGGAATTCGAACTGGCTGCGATGGATGTCTTTAAACGCGGCCTGATCAAAGGCACGGTACATCCATATATTGGCCAGGAGGCCTCGGGCGTAGGGGTCTGTATGGCTCTGCGCCCGGACGACCTGATTGCGGGGACTCACCGCAGCCATGGTCATAACATCGCCAAAGGGGCGGACCCGGCGCGCATGATGGCTGAGATATTCGGCAAAGAGGCCGGCTACTGCCGGGGCCGCGGAGGTTCGATGCACATCGCGGCTTTCGACACCGGCAGCCTGGGGGCGCTGGCGGTGGTGGGGTCGGGCATCCCGATCGCGGTGGGGGCTGCCCTGGGGTTTCGCATGCAGGGGAAGGACAGCGTGGCGGTTCCCTTCACCGGAGATGGCGGGACAAGCACGGGTAATTTTCACGAATCGCTAAACATGGCGGCCATCTGGAAGCTGCCCGTGATCTTTGTGGTGGAGAACAACAAATACGCCGTTTCGACCTATTATCGTGACGCGGTATCGACCGATGACCTGTCGGTCCGCGCGGCAGGGTACGGGATCCCCGGCGTCAATGTGGATGGGTTCGACGTCCTGGCGGTCTATGCGGCAGCACATGAGGCCGTGGCGCGGGCGCGCCGCGGCGACGGGCCCACGCTCCTGGTGACGGAAAGCTATCGCATTGAAGGTCATTATGCGGGCGAACCCGAGGTCTACCGCAGCCGGGAAGAAGTGAACGCCCAGCGCCAAAAAGACCCGATTGTGCGTTTTGCGGAGGTGTTGACCAGCGACGGCACAGCCACGCCGGAAGAGCTCCAGGAGATCCAATCCGCAGAGGCCGCCAGGATGGTGGCCGCAGTGGAATTCGCCCGCAGCGCGCCGATGCCCGACCCGGCGACGGCGATGGACTATATCTACGCATAATGGAGAGCCAGAAGATGACCACACCCACGCGAGATGCAGTATCACTTGGCGCAAAATCACCCGTGATGTCGTCAGACTTAATTGTCCAGGTTCCGGCTGGTACGCCAGCCACGGAAAAGACCATGGCGGAGGCTATTCGTGAAGCGCTGGCTGAGGAGATGGAGCGCGACCCGCGCGTCTTTCTCCTCGGCGAAGACATCGGCAAACACGGCGGCGCGTTTGGCGTCACCCGGACCCTGTTCGACCGGTTCGGGCCGGAACGGGTGCGAAACACGCCGATTTCGGAGAACTCCATCGTTGGAGCGGCAACCGGAGCAGCGCTGGTTGGGATGCGCCCCGTGGCCGAGATCATGTTTGTCGATTTTTCCGGCCTGGCCATGGACCAGATCGCAAATCAGGCAGCCAAGCTGCACTTGATGACCGGCGGACAGGCCAGGGTGCCATGGGTCCTGCGGATGCCCCAGGGTGGAGGGGCGGGGAAAAGCACCGCCGCCCAGCACTCGCAGAGCCTGGAGGTCTGGTATGCCCATATTCCGGGCTTGAAGGTGCTGCTGCCTTCCACGCCCTATGACGCAAAAGGGCTCTTAAAAGCCGCCATCAGAGACGACAATCCCGTGATCTTCCTGGAGCACAAGCTGCTCTACTCCTTCAAGGGCCTTGTCCCCGAGGAAGAGTACGTCTTACCCATTGGAAAATGCGATGTAAAGCGGGAGGGCAGCGATGTGACCGTGGTCGCTTCCGGGTATATGGTCTGGCACGCAATGGCGGTAGCCCAGCTCCTTGAGCCCGAAGGCGTCAGCGTTGAAGTGGTGGATGTCCGGACGGTCAGCCCTCTGGACGAGGAAACCATTGGCGCCTCGACGCGCAAGACGGGGAGGCTGCTGGTGGTTGCGGAGGCCTCCCGGTCATACGGCCCGACAGGGGAATGGGCCATGGTGGCGATGGAACAGGCCTTCGATTATCTCAAAGCGCCTATCCAGAGGCTGGCGGGGCGTTTCTCACCCGTGCCTTTCGCTGATTCATTGGAGAACGGCATGTGGCCGACAACGGCAGACGTGGTCGGCGCCATCCACAACTTAATGCAGTATTAGTGAAGAAGGTGCAGGCATGATCCGAATTGCTTCAATGGTCGGCGCGCCCGACCTGGAAACCCCCACCCTGGCCACCCACCGCGGCGACCTGGCCGAGGCGTGCAGCCAGTTGCACGAGTTAGGGTTCGATGGCATCGAATTGATGATCCGGCGTCCAGCAGACCTGGATGACGACACCGTCCGCCAAAGCCTGGCCGGGGCGAATATCGCGCTCGTGGCGCTTTGCACCGGACACGTCTTTGCCGAGGACCACCTGGGGTTGGTCACACCGGAGGTGGAGATCAGCCAGGAGGCTTATGCGCGCCTGCTTGAGTTTGTTCAAGCCGCCTCGCGATGGATCGGTCCGGGTGGGATGGTGAATATCGGGCGGGCGCGCGGGCTTGGCGACCCGCTTCGCCCCGCAGAGTCGCTGGATTGTTTGCGCGAAGCGCTGCAACAGCTTGCCGACGATGCCGCGCCCCACGCCATCCGGTTGACGCTCGAACCGGTGAGCAAGACCGAAACCAGTTTCGTGCACTCAACGCAAGACGGCCTGGAGATGGTGCGCCGGGTAAACCGGCCCAACCTGGGCCTCATCCTGGACACTTATCACATGTACCGTGAAGACGCCGATCCGCTTGCGAGCCTGCGGGAGGCGCGGGAAGTCCTCTGGCACGTGCACATCTCGGACGCTAACAGGCGCTGGCCCGGGTCCGATGCCATCCCGTTCGAGCAGGTCGTCGAAACCCTGCAAGACATTCGTTACGACGGGTACCTCGGCCTGGAAATCCAGCCCTGGCCGGAGCCGCTCGTCGCGGCCCAGCAATCTATTCTGAACCTGCGAAAATGGATTGGCGCATCAAACGACCGGAGGAAGACGTGGCAGTAGAGGTGTATATCCCAAAAATGTCCGACCATATGGAAAGCGGCCGGGTCCTCCGTTGGTACTTTCAGGAGGGGGACTCTGTCCAGCGTGGAGAAGTACTGTTCGAGATCGAGACAGACAAGGCGATCGGCGAAATACAGGCAGAGGCGGACGGCATCTTGCGGGGGATCCGCGCAGCAGAAGGAGATGAAGTTCAAGTTGGAGAGCCGGTCGCCTGGATCCTGGCTGAAGGCGAAGCCCTGCCAGCCCAATCGACGTCCCAACCAGCCGCCGCGCCGGTCGTTGAGCCGTCCGTTGCGCCCCAACCAGCGCCTTCCGCCCCAAAGATGAATGCAGAAAGCGGGGCGGTGCGGGCGACGCCTGCCGCGCGCAAGCTGGCGCGCGAACTGGGGGTGGACCTGCGCCAGGTCTCTGGGAGCGGGCCCGAGGGCGCTATTCGCGACGAAGATGTGCGAAAAGCGGCCAGCGCCGGCGCGGGTCAAGAAGCGGGTGAAGGAGCGGTTTTCGAACCTTTCACGACCGTTCAGCGCCTGGCCGGGCAGCGCCTGACCAAGAGCGTTCACGATGCGCCACATTTCTTCCTGCGGGTCAAGATCGATGCAGGCAGTTTGCTGGCTCAGATGGAACGCGCCCGGGACCGTGTTCACGCCCTGACCGGCGAACAAATCAGCCTGACCGCCCTGCTCGCTCGTGGCGTTGCCTTCGCCCTGCAAAAACACCCCCGGATGAACGCCGAGGTGGAGGCGGATGGGCTCAGGCTGTTGCCGTCGGTAAACCTCGGCATCGCGGCGGACACCCCCGCCGGGCTGGTCGTGCCGGTGATCCACGGCATCGACCGCTTGAGCCTGGCGGAGATCACGCTCAAGCTGCGCGAACTGCAACGCAAGGCCAGGGATGGGCGTCTGGCGCCCCAAGACCTGGAGGGCGGCAGTTTCACGCTCAGCAACCTGGGGATGTTTGGGATCGATGAGTTTCAGGCGATCATCAATCCCCCGCAGGTTGCGATCCTGGCCGTTGGAAAGCTGGCGGAGGAGCCCTTCCGCCAGGAGGATGGATCGGTGGGTTGGGTTTCACGGTTTAGCGTCAGCCTCTCCGCGGATCACCGCGCAGTCGATGGCGCAAGCGCGGCGCGCTTCCTGACAGACCTGAAACAGATTCTCGAAGAACCGGGGGGGCTTATAGCTGACATAGAGGAGGAGGGATCGCTCTCATGAACAATTTTGCCAATGCCCAGGCGCTGCTTGAAGAGTTCAAAGGCGACCATTACCGTTATGGAATGGGCGTGCTAAATCAGACCGGAGAACTTGCAAGCTCTCTGGGGAAAAAGTCCATTGTCATCCAGGATGAATTTGTCGGATCGAGGGAATCCCTCGACCGGATTCTCGAATCTCTGAAAGCCGGCGGCGTGCAGGTGCTGCGCCAGGAACCAGGGGCCCGTCCAAACGCGCCGCGCGAAGATGTCTTTCGCCTGGCTGAGGCGATTCGATCCGCCCATCCCGAGCTCGTGGTCAGCTTTGGCGGGGGAAGCACCACAGATGCGGCCAAAGCCGCCATCGTCTTAGCCTGCCTGGGTGGAGAAATCGACGCCTACTTTGGGACGGGTTTGGTCAGCGGGGCGCTAGCTGACCAGCGGGCGCGCTTGACCCCGCATCTGGCCATCCAGACCGCCGCCAGCTCTGGCGCACACCTGACCAAATACTCGAATGTCACCGATTTAACTACAGGCCAGAAAAAACTCATCGTCGACGATGCGATCATACCGCCGCGAGCGCTTTTCGACTACATGGTGACGCTGGAAGCTCCGCTTCACCTGACGGCTGACGGCGGGCTGGACGCGATCTCGCACGCCCTGGAGGTTCTTTTCGGCGTAGTGGGAAAACCGGCTTACTCGAGGGTGCGCCCGGTCGCGCTCGAGGCCATCCGGCTCGTTGTCGGATACCTGCCCGCAGTGATGAGGCGTCCGGATGACCTGGAGGGCCGGGAGGCGATCGGCCTGGCTACAGACCTGGGCGGGTATGCCATCATGCTGGGGGGAACCAACGGCGCCCACCTGACCAGCTTTTCGCTGGTGGATATCCTCTCTCATGGGCGGGCCTGCGGGTTGCTCAATCCGTATTATGCGGTGTTTTTTGCACCCGCCGTCCAGGAACCGCTGCGCGATGTCGGGAAAATATACCAGCAGGCCGGGTACAGCAGCGCGGATTTCGAAAACCTCTCGGGCAGGGCGCTGGGGATGGCGGCTGCAAAGGCGATGATCGCGTTCGAACAGGCGGTCGGGCTGCCAACCCGCCTGGTAGATATTCCAGGGTTTTCGGAGGCGCATATCGAGCGCGCGCTTACGGCTGCGAAAATGCCCGAGCTGAAGATGAAGCTTGAGAACATGCCAGTTCCGATGTCTGCTGACCTGGTCGATCAATACATGGAGCCCATCCTGAGGGCAGCCACAACCGGCGACCTTGATCTGATCCGCAACCTGGAGTGACACATGGAGAATCGACTGGCTAAGAGGAGACCCTATGCACTACCACCCTGATGAATTAATCCTTGAGATCACACGCCGCGCCCAACAATTGCGGCTGGACGTCCTCCGCATGGTTTATACCGCGCAAACAGGTCACATCGGCGGCGCATTCTCCGCTGCCGAGATCGTCGCGTCGCTCTATTTCCATCACCTGCGGATTGACCCCGCCCGTCCCGATTGGCCGGAGCGAGACCGCTTCCTGTTTTCAAAGGGCCACGCCTGCGCGGTGCTTTACGCGGCCCTCGCTCACCGGGGCTTTTTCCCCGTTAGCGAGCTGGCAACTTTTCGGCAACTGGACAGCCGCTTGCAAGGGCATCCCGACCGGCTCAAGTGCCCCGGGGTGGAGATGCCCGCCGGCCCGCTCGGACATGGCGTAGCCGTTGGCGCCGGGATGGCGCTGGCGCTGCGTGAAACCGCCAAGCCCTCTTCGCGAAGCGCCGCTTCGGCGCGGGCATCGGCGGCGCGCGTGTACGTCCTGCTAGGGGATGGGGAGATCAACGCCGGCGTGGTGTGGGAGGGCGCGCTGACAGCAGCCAAGTATCGCCTCGGCAACCTGACCGTCATCCTGGACTGCAATGGGATCCAGCAGACCGGGGCCACCGCCGATGTGCTGCCCACCGAAGACCTGTCCGATAAGTGGCGGGCGTTTGGCTGGCATGTCCAGGAGATCAACGGGCACAGCGTCGCGGAGATCTTGGGTGCGCTCGACCGTGCAGATCAGGTGCATGCCCGGCCGTGCATCATCATCGCCCGGACAACCAAAGGGCATGGGGTTGGTTTCATGGCGTACGACCACCGCTGGCATGGACGGCCTCCGAACGAAAAGCAGTACCAAGAAGCGGTAGCTGAAATCGAGGGAAGCATATGATGACGACCGATGGTCATTGGAGTTTGATGCGCAAAGCCTACGGCGAGGCGCTTGTTCGTTTGGGGGAGCAAAACCCGGACGTGGTCGCCCTGTCTGCGGACGTGTCCAATTCAGATTACAGCGCGCTGTTTGCGGAGGCGTTCCCGCACCGGTTCTATAACGTGGGCATCGCTGAGCAGTCTCTGGTAGACGTTGCGGCGGGGCTGGCATATGCCGGTAAAATCCCCTTTGCAAACACCTTCGCTTTCCTGATCGCCACGCGCGCGGTAGAGATGGTGCGCACGCACCTATGCTATGGTCAGGCAAATGTGAAGCTGATGGCGGCATACGCTGGCTTATCGGATTCTTTCGACGGCCCGACCCACCATGCGATCACCGACCTGGCAATCATGAGAAGCCTGCCCGGTATGACCGTGGTCGTCCCCGCGGATGCAGTGGCAGTCCAAAAGTTGCTGCCCCAGGTAGCCGCCTGGCCGGGGCCGGTTTATTTTCGGCTCAACCGCAACGAGGTGCCGGACCTGTACGACGAGACGTATGCCCCCCAAATCGGCAAGGGGGTAGTTCTACGCGATGGCGGGGATGTTGCCCTGATCGGAACCGGGATGATGCTGTACCGCTGTCTGCAGGCTGCGGAAAGGCTTGCCGGCGAGGGCATCCAGGCTCGGGTGATCGAAATTCACACCCTCAAGCCTTTGGACACGCACCTCGTCCTCGAAGCGGCCCGCGACACGCAAGCGCTCGTCACCGCCGAAGAACATTCGATCATCGGCGGGCTGGGGGCGGCGGTTGCAGAGCTGGTCTGCGACCAAAGTCCGGCGCCCGTAATCCGGGTGGGGATTGCGGACACGTTTTCCGAGAGCGGCCCATACCTGGAGCTTCTGGATAAATACGGCATGTCCGTCGAGGCGATCGTGGATGGCGCCCGGCGCGCGCTGCGCTTGAAGGAGGCCCTCCCCGCCCGCTGATAACCAGCCTCCCAGGAGGATTTGGGAACGATGCTATGATCGGGATCTCTCTCGCAACCTGCACTCCCGAGGTGGAGCGCGTCCCGCCGGTCGCCCTGCTGTCAGGGCGGTTCGAGGCACGCATGGCGCGCGCGGCCGACCTGGGCTGCCAGGCTGTTGAGCTGATGGCGGCGCGCCCGGCAGACATCGATTGGGAGACAGTCCGGAAAGCGCTCCAGAGTTACGGTCTTGAAGTCTCGGCCGTGGCCAGCGGGCCGGTCGCCTATCAGGATGGTCTGACGCTCCTGGACCCGGATAAGGCCGGGCAGGCCGCCGCACGGTTGAACGAGCTCATCGACCTTGCGCACCATCTGCAGGCGCCGCTGGTCACGGTGGGGAGTCTGCGCGGCCGAGGCGCAGATCAAAGCGACACTATCAGACTCGCCGAGACGCTTGGACGGGCTGCGGCGTACGCGGCAGAGCGCGGCGTACGCATCGCGCTTGAGCCGCTCAACAGGTACGAGACAGCGCTCATCCACACCGCGGCAGAAGCCCTCGCATTCATAGATCTTGTGGGCAGCCCGGCGCTTGGATTGCTGCTCGACACCTTTCACATGAACATCGAAGAGCCCGATCCAAACTCGGCAATCCGCGCCGCGGCCGAGGCGGGCCGGCTCTGGCATATCCATATCGCGGACAGCAACCGCCTCGCGCCTGGTCG